>NZ_JBAMDI010000042.1:0-79884 GCF_036961695.1 Pseudomonas sp. CGJS7
AGGACCAGACCCCAGCCGAGCAAGTCGTTGCGCGCCGCCGCCGCCGGCAAGGCGGCCGCGCGCGCCAAGGCCGCGTCCAGGCTCAGGCGGCCGGGGCCGCGCAGGATCAGCGGCCACAGCATCACCAGGAACAGCAGCGGCAATTTGTAGTTGCCCGCGCCCTGATCGGTGATCGCATAGCCTTGGGCCAGTTGGCTCAGGCCCATCCAGTCCTGCGGCCAATGCACCGCGGCGATTGCGACCACGGTCAGCACGAACAACGACGCGGCGACGAAACGGGTGGCCAGCCCGAACAACAGCGCTACGCCGCCGAGCAGTTCGAACCAGGTCGCCATGCCCCAGCTGAGATCGGCGGGCACGCGGTTGAACGGAAACGGGAAGTTCGCCATCACCGAGCCGAACCAGTTTTCGCCGGACAGTTTCTCGCGCCCGGATTCGAAGAACTCCCAGGCCAGGGTCAGGCGCAGGCCCAACGGCGCGAGCCAGCCGCCGACGCCGTCGAGGCGGTCGCGCACGGCGGCGAGCAAGCAGGAAAGGGATATCGTCATGGCGCGCTCCGGGTCGGTCGGCGCCGGAAACGCCGGCGCCTTCCCTCACTAGAGGCTGCGATCAGGCCGAAGGATTCGCGTCGCGGGAAAAAAACACCACGCCGTTGGCGCGCATCTGCCGCAGCAGACCCAGGCCCAGCTCCAGGAATCCGGCGACGTCGTCGCTGCCGGCTTCTTGCGCCAACTCGCTCAGTTGCTCGCGCGCCGACAATTCCGGCGATTCGCCGATGCGTTCGACCAGACGGAACGCCAGCGGACTGAGTTCGGAGAAACGCACCTCGCCGTCGCGCTTGCGGCGCAGCAGCACCAGGGTCGGGGTGGGCGGGGCTTGCTCGGGTTGGTAATCCGGGCCCAGCCGATGCACCGGCCAGGCGTAGGCCAGCGGCCAGGCCAGCGCGGACAGGCGCGGGGCGCGATCGAGCAGGTCGGCCTCGTCGATGCCGGCGTCGTCGACGGGCGCTGGTGCGTCGCTGAGTTGCAGCGCCAGCTCGACCCATTCGTAGTGCGCCAGTTCGGCCAGGAACGGCGGGTCCAGTGTTTCCAGTTCCTGCAGATAGCGCAGGAACTCGCGCGCGATCTCGGCGAACAGCGGCGTGTGGCAGCGGTAGTCGCGATAAAAATCGCGGACCAGGCTCTGCCAGCGCTGTTCGCCGAGCAGCTTGCTGATGACCGGGAAGTTGCCCGACAGCAAACCTTCGATGTTGTTGAACAGCAGGTCGCGGTAGATGCCCAGGCGGCGGTCTTCGATGCCCGCGGGCGCCGGACTGGCGTTGGGGTCGCGCAGGTGACGGGTGAGTTCGAATTGCTGCGCGCGCAGGCGCGAGGGCGCGTCGTTCATCGATCAGGCGAGCCGGCTGCGGCGCGCGGCGTCGCGTTCGGGCGCGGCCGACTCGCGCATGACCTGGCGGACGATGTCCAACTCGTCCACCAGTTCTTGATAGGGCGGGAAATTGAAGTCGCGTTCGAGCAAGGTCGGGCGCGCGCCGAACATGCGGTAGGCATCGCCGAGCAGCGACCAGACTTCGTTCTTGACCGGCGCGCCGTGGGTGTCGACCTTGAGATCGTCGGCCTCATCGTAATGGCCGGCGACGTGGATGTAGGCGATGCGCTCGTGCGGCATCGCGGCGATGAACTCGCGCGCGTCGTAACGGTGGTTGATCGAGTTCACGTACACGTTGTTGACGTCGAGCAGCAAGTCGCAATCGGCCTCGGCCAGGATCGCGCGGGTGAATTCGATCTCGCTCATTTCCTGGTGCGGCGCGGCGTAGTAGGAGGCGTTTTCCACCGCGATGCGGCGGCCGACGATGTCCTGGGTGCGGCGGATCCGCGCGGCGACGTGGCGCACGGCTTCTTCGGTGAACGGAATCGGCAGCAGATCGTAAAGATGGCCGTCGTCGCTGCAGTAGCTCAGGTGTTCGCTGTAGCAGGCGACCCGGTGTTCGTCGAGGAAACGGCGCACCCGGGCCAGGAAGGTCTCATCCAGCGGCGCGGTGCCGCCGAGCGACAACGACAGACCGTGGCAGATCAGGCGATAACGCGCGGACAGTTCGCGCAGCGCTTCGCCGAAACGCCCGCCCACGCCGATCCAGTTTTCCGGCGCGCATTCGAGAAAATCGAAATCGCGGCGCGCGCCGGCCGCGTACGGCGCGGACTGCAGCGGGCCCAGCAGGGCCCGCCGCAGGCCGAGGCCGACGGCATCCGGTGACAGAGGATGCATGCCGTCCATCGTCAGTCGCGCAGCGCGATCAGACCGAACCGCCGCACTTGCCCTCGCCGCACTTGCCTTCGCCGGCCTTCTTGGCCGGAGCGGCCTTGGCGCCGGTGGCCTTCTTGTCGGCGCCGCACTTGCCTTCGCCACACTTGCCTTCGCCGGCCTTCTTCTTGTCGGCGCCGCACTTGCCTTCGCCGCACTTGCCTTCGGCGTGCTTCTTCTTGTCGGCGCCGCAGCTGCCTTCCTTCGCCTTCTTGTCGGCGCCGCAGCTGCCTTCGGCGTGCTTGGCGGCGTCGGCGCCGGCCTTGGCGTCGGCGGCCTTCTCGGTGGCCGGCGGAGCGTTCTGCGCGCCGAGCAGGTAGCCCTGCGAGAGGTCGCTCATCGCGAACGCGGAAGCCGACAGGCTCAGGCCGCCGATCAGGGTGGCGCCGAGAGCGAGGGCGAGGGGCTTGTTGATTTGCTTGGACATGGGTGACTCCTGAGTGGCGATGAGGGCGGGTTCGCCCCGTTTGGGGTGGCGGTCCGCCAATGCGGCGCCGCCGGGTCGGGTGGTGCATTGAAACCGAAAAGCGGATCGAGCGGAGCGGGGTGAAGCGTGATCGGTGGTACGGACGGAGCTACGGCGAAGCGATTCGGGCGGGCTGGGTTTGGGTGACTGCGACTGATACGGGCGCGATCGCGGCGCGGATGCACTCAGTGATCGAGATATTCGCGGGCCAGTGCGCGGGCCCGATGCAGGCGCGACTTCACCGCCTCGCGGGTGGTGCCCAGGCGCTCGCCGATCTCGGCGATGCTCAGGCCCTCAAGATCGCGCAACAGGATGATGTCGCGATAGTGCGTGGGCAGCGATTCCAGCGCGGCGGCCACATCATGCCGCCATTCCACCGGCTCGGGCGTGACCACCGGCATGATGTCGTCGGTGATGGCGTCGCCGCTGAGCATCCGCCGGCCGCGCTTGAACCGGTTGCACTCGCGCTTGACGATGCGGAAGGTCCAGGAGACGAAGCATTCGAGCACGCGCAGATCGCGCAGTTTGCGCGAGATGGTGATCAGGCTTTCCTGGACCGCGTCCTCGATGTCGTTGATGACGCAGTGGTATTCGGCGTAACGGCGCAGGTCCTGGCGCGAGTGGATCAACACCCGCTCCAGCGCGGCCGGATCGCCCGAGCGGGCCGCGGCCAAGTCTGCGTTAACCATCAGTGCCGTCATCCCGGGGGCTCCTCCCAGTTCTCTAAAAATACACCGCGGCAGGTCGTCGCGGGCATGTACCAAGAGTGGGGTGGGGGGCGATCGGGTTCGCGCGACGGCGCGGCGGTGCCGGCTGCGTTTAGAACGCGTTCATCGTGGCGGGGCTGTAACCGGTTGCAGGCTGGTGCGGCAAGGGCGCGCGGGGTCTGGTGCGTGGCCGCCGATAACGACAAGGCCCGGGGCGGAATACGAGTCCGCGCCCGGGCCTGTTTGTTGCGATGCAGCGAAATACGGCCCTCGCTGGCCCGATCCTTACCGCGATGGCAAGGTCACAGCGCGCCGGTGGTGTTGGTGTCGTCGCGCTTCTCGCGCGGCGGCAGCAGTTCCTCGCCCTTGACCAGGAACCAGACGTTCTCGGCGATGTTGGTGGCGTGATCGCCGACCCGCTCGATGTTCTTGGCCATGAACAACAGATGGGTGCAGGCGGTGATGCTGCGCGCGTCTTCCATCATGTAGGTCAGCAGTTCGCGGAACAGGCCGGTGTAGGCGGTGTCGATTTCGGCATCGCGCTCGCGCACCCGCTGGGCCAGTTCGATGTCGTTGTCGCGGTACGCCGAAAGCACGTCGCGCAGCTGCTTGACCGCCAGCGTGCCCAGCGCGTGCAGGCCGGCCACGTGCGGCAGCGGCGGCGACAGGTTCAGCGCGGTCGAGCGCTTGGCGACGTTGGCGGCGTAGTCGCCGACCCGCTCGATGTCGGCGGCGATGCGGATCGCGGCCAGAATCTCGCGCAGATCGCGCGCCATCGGCCCGCGCAGCGCCAGCTTCATGACGTCGTGGCTGATTTCCTGCTCGAGCGCGTCGATGGCTTCATCGTTGGCGATGATGCGCTCGGCGGCCTTGTCGTCGCGGCGCTGGACCACGTCGAGCGCGGCTTCGAGCTGGGACGCGGCCATCTCGCCCATGCGCAGGGTTTCGTCGAGCAGGCGGCGCTGCTCTTCGTCGTAGCTTTTGACGATGTGATCGTGCATTTGGGTGCTCATAAAGTGATGTCCTGTTTGCGCTATCCCTTCTCCGGCTTGCGGAAGAAGGTGCCCGCAGGGCGGGTGAGGGCGCGGCCCTCACCCCAACCCCTCTCCCGCGGGCGGGAGAGGGGCTTTGGTTGTTTCCTCAACCGAACCGACCGGTGATGTAATCCTCGGTCTGCTGCTTGGTCGGCTTGGAGAAAATCTGTTCGGTCGGGCCGTGTTCGATCAGGTCGCCCAGGTACATGAAGGCGGTGAAGTCGGACACGCGCGCGGCCTGCTGCATGTTGTGGGTCACGATCGCGATCGTGTAGTCCTTCTTCAACTCTTCCACCAACTGCTCGATGCGGCTGGTGGAGATCGGATCCAGCGCCGAGGTCGGTTCGTCGAGCAACAGCACCGACGGCTTCAGCGCGACCGCGCGGGCGATGCACAGACGCTGCTGCTGGCCGCCGGACAAACCCAGCGCGCTCTGGCTCAGCTTGTCCTTGACCTCGTCCCACAGCGCGCCCTGGCGCAGCGCCTGTTCGACCCGGTCGTTCATTTCCGACTTCGACAGCTTCTCGTGGTGGCGGATGCCGTAGGCCACGTTCTCGAAGATGGTCATCGGGAACGGCACCGGCTTCTGGAACACCATGCCGACCTTGCTGCGCAGGCGGTTCATCGGGTACTTCGGATCGAGGATGTTCTCCCCGTCCAGCAGCACCTGGCCGCGCGCTTCCAGCTTCGGATACAGGGCGTAGATGCGGTTGAAGATCCGCAGCAGGGTCGACTTGCCGCAACCGGACGGGCCGATCAGCGCGGTGACCTGCTTCTCGGGGATTTCCAGATCGATCGCCTTGAGCGCATGGAACTTGTCGTAATAGAAGTCCAGGCCGCGCGCGGCGAGCTTGACCGGGTTGGCGCCGACGACCGCGTCGCGATCGGGTGTTGCGACGGTGAGGCGGGCGTCGTTCATGGCCGGGGTTCGCTCGGTATTCACGGAAGAGAGGTCAGTCATGGCTGATTTTGTTGCGTAGCAGGAGGGCGCGGGCGATCAGGCTGACCAGCAGCACGAACACGGTCAGCACCAGGGCGCCGGCCCAGGCGATGTGTTCCCAGTTCTCGTAGCCCTTGCCGGCGAAGTTGAACATCACGATCGACACCGCGGCCATCGGGCCGGTGACGTCGACGCTCCAGAACGAGTTGCCGAAGGCAGTGAACAGCAGCGGTGCGGTCTCGCCGGAGATGCGCGCCAGCGCCAGCAGCACGCCGGTGACGATGCCGGGCAGGGCCGACTTGTACAGCACCTGCACGATCACCTTCCATTGCGGCACGCCCAGCGACAGCGCGGCTTCGCGCATCTGGCCGGGGACCAGGCGCAGCATTTCGTCGGTGGTGCGCACCACCACCGGCAGCACGATGAAGGCCAGCGCGATCGCGCCGGACAGCGCCGAGAATCCGAGCAGCGCGTTGCTGTCGGCGGTCGGCTTGGCGATGAACACCGCGTACACGAACAGGCCCAGCACGATCGACGGCGCCGACAGCAGGATGTCGTTGACGAAGCGCACCACCGTGCCGAACTTGCGCTTGTTGCCGTACTCGGCGAGCCAGGTGCCGGCGGCGATGCCGAGCGGGGTGCCGATCGCCAGACCCATCGCGCACATCACGATGCTGCCGAAGATCGCGTTGCGCAGGCCGCCGGCTTCCATCGGCGGCGGCTGGTCGCGGATAAACAGATCCAGATTGACCCCGCCGGCGCCCTTGACCAGCAGCGTCCACAGGATCCAGCCCAGGAACACCAGACCGAACAGCGCGGCCGCGCAGGCCAGGGTCAGGGCGATGGTATTGACGATGCGGCGACGGCGATACAGCTTGTCGGCGGCGCGGCCGCGGGCATCGGTGGCGAAAGCGGTGGCCATCAGTTGCCCTCCTTGCGGGACAGTTGCATCAGCATCAGGCGCGCGGCGGCCAGCACCACGAAGGTGACGATGAACAAGACGAAGCCCAGCAGCACCAGCGCGGAGCGGTAGGTTTCCGAGGCTTCGCCGAAGTCGTTGGCGATCAGCGCGGCGATGGTGGTGCTCGGATCGATCAGCGACGGGGTGAATTGCACCGCGTTGCCGATCACGAACGCCACCGCCATGGTCTCGCCGAGCGCGCGGCCCAGGCCGAGGAACACGCCGCCGATCACCGCCGAGCGGGTGTAGGGCAGCACGATGTCCCAGCTGACTTCCCACTTGGTCGAACCCAGCGCGTAGGCCGATTCCTTGAGCCGGGTCGGCACGGTCAGGAACACTTCGCGCATCACCGAGGAGATGAAGGGAATGATCATGATCGACAGCACCAGACCGGAGGTGAGCATGCCCACGCCGATCGGCGGCCCCTGGAACAGGCGGCCGATCACCGGCAGCGGGCCGACGTTGTCGATCAGCCAGGGGATCACGCTTTCGCGCATCACCGGCATCAGCACGAAGAAGCCCCACATGCCGTAGATGATCGAGGGAATGCCGGCGAGCAATTCGATCGCGGTGCCGATCGGCCCGCGCGCCCAGCGCGGCGCGACTTCGGTCAGGAAGAAGGCGATGCCGAAGCTCACCGGCACGGCGATCAGCATGGCGATGACCGCGGTGACGATGGTGCCGTAGATCGGCACCAGCGCGCCGTACTTGTCGGCGGCCGGGTTCCAGTCGCTGGAGGTGAAGAAATTCAGGCCTTCCGAAGCCAGGACGGCGCGGCCGCCCCACAGCATCGACAGCGCGGCGCCGGCCAGCGCGATCAGCACGAAGATCGCGGTGGAGGTAACGAAGTAGCGGAAGAATCGATCGTTGCGCGCGTCGGCGCGATCGCGGGCGGAGACGCCGGATGAAGCGGGGAGGGCGGTCGCGTTCATTGCGAAGAGGGGTCCGTCGTGGCCGGGCTTGCGGGGGCGGGCTTGGTGCGGGTGGGGCTGGATTGCGATTGTGGCGAGCTGCGTTTGTGGCGGGCAGTGCTTGTAGCGAGCTGTGTTTGTAGCGGGCTGTGTTTGTAGCGAGTTGTGCTTGTAGCGAGTTGTGTTTGTAGCGAACTGCGGTGTTGCGTTGAGCGGGCCGCTGCGAGCTTTTTGGGCTCGTCATTCCCGCGAACGCGGGAATCCAGCGACTTCAGAAACTTTCAATCGTTGCGATGTAGCGGTTGCTGTTGGTGTTGCCGTTGCCTTTGCCTTTTTGCCGTCATCCCCGCGAAGGCGGGGATCCAGGGCTTCATCGCGACAAAACCCTCAAGCGGGTTTCGCGCGCGCTGAAGTAGGTGGCTCGACGCTGAAGGCTCTGGATCCCCGCTTTCGCGGGGATGACGTTCTGACAAAGCCGCGCCCGCTTCGCGGGCGCGGGTCAGAACGTCACTTAAACTCCGCCCCCCAATAAGCCTCGATCTGCTTCACCAACTCCGGCGGCAACGGCACGTAATCCAGCGCCTGCGCCTGCGACTGGCCGCTCTCGAAGGCCCACTTGAAGAACGCGCGGGTGTCGGCGCTGCGCTTGGCGTCCTTGGGCTGCTTGTACATCAGGATGAAATTGGTCGCGGTGATCGGCCAGGACTTCTCGCCGGACGCGTTGGTGATGATCAGGTTGAAATCCTTGGCGCTGGCCCAGTCCGCGGTCGCGGCCGCGGCGGCGAAGGCTTCGGCGTTGGGCTGGACGAACTGGCCGGCCGCGTTCTGCAACTGGGTGTGGGCCATCTTGTTCTGCACCGCATAGGCCAGTTCGACGTAGCCGATCGAGCCCTTGATCTGCATGACGTAGGAGGCCACGCCTTCGTTGCCCTTGCCGCCGACGCCGCCGGGCCACTGCACCGAGGTGCCTTCGCCGACCTTGGTCTTCCACTCCGGGCTGACCTTGGACAGATAGTTGGAGAAGTTGAAGGTGGTGCCCGAACCGTCGGAGCGATGCACGACGTTGATCTTCAGGTCCGGCAGGGTCACGCCGGGGTTGGCCGCGGCGATCGCCGGATCGTTCCACTTGCCGACCGTGCCGAGGAAGATGTTGGCCAGCAGCGGGCCGGTGAGACGCAACTTGCCGGCTTCGATGCCGTCGACGTTGATCACCGGCACCACGCCGCCGATCGCCGAGGGGAACTGGCCCAGGCCGGCGGCGGCGAGTTCTTCGCTCGGCAGCGGCTTGTCGGTGGAGCCGAAATCGACCGTCGCGGCCTTGATCTGGGCGATGCCGCCGCCGGAACCGATCGACTGGTAGTTGACCTTGGCGCCGGTGGCCTTGTTGTAGTCCGAGGACCACTTGGAGATCAGCGGATAGACGAAGCTGGCGCCGGCGCCGGTGATCTGCGCTGCGACCTGGTCGCCGGCGGGCGCGGCGGCGTCGGTCTTGGCGCCGCCGGCCGGGGCCGGATTCTGGTTGCCGCCGCACGCGGCGGCGGCCAGCGCGATGGCGAGAGAGAGGGCGGCGATGCGGGCCGGCGTGGATTTCATGCGGTGCTCCGTAAGAGTGCCGGCATGGGCGCCGGCTGGGCTGGCGCCATTTGATGATCTTTTTGTTACACGGCTATGACATAGATTCGTCACGAATCTGTAGTGAAAGGCCGGAGGGGGTGCCGGAGGTCGCGTTTTTCAGGGGTTTCGGGTGCTTTGAGCGTCACAATTTGGCTGGAAGGGCAGCGGTTGAGGTGTCGGGGAGGTATCGAAGCGGCCCTCGCCCGGCCCTCCGGGCCACCTTCTCAGCCCTGCACACCCTTCGGGCGCCGCTTGGCGGGAGAAGGGCTCCGCGCAGCCCGAGGGACCTGAGCCCCTCTCCCGCAAAGCGGGAGAGGGGTTGGGGTGAGGGCCGGCCGCCGACGCAGCGACGGCAGCCCCCGCAAAAAACAAAACGGGCCCGAAGGCCCGTCCTGTCCGATCGATCTGGTCTGTCGGAACCCCCCGGATCCGACCGGCTCGCGCCGGACGACCGGAGCGATCAGTAGTTCATGTTCGTGGTCCAGTAGGTCTCGACCTGCTTGACCAGCGCGTCGGGCAGCGGCACGTAATCCAGCGCCTTGGCCTGAGCGTCGCCGTTGGCGTAGACCCAGCGGAAGAATTCCTTGGCGTTCTTGGCGCCTTCGGCGTTCTTGGGCTGCTTGTACATCAGGATGAAGTTGGTCGCGGTGATCGGCCAGGAGTTCTCGCCCGGCGCGTTGGTCATGACCAGGTAGAAATCCTTGGCGTTGGCCCAGTCGGCGCTGGCGGCGGCGGCCGAGAAGGTCTCGTCGGTCGGCAGCACGAACTTGCCGTCGGCGTTCTTCAGGCGCGAGTACGCCATCTTGTTCTGCAGCGCGTAGGACAGTTCGACGTAGCCGATGCCGCCCTGGATCTGCTTGACGTACGCGGCCACGCCTTCGTTGCCCTTGCCGCCGATGCCGGTCGGCCACTTGACCGCGGTGCCTTCGCCGACCGAGGTCTTCCACTCGGCGTTGACCTTGGACAGGTAGTTGGCGAAGTTGAAGGTGGTGCCCGAACCGTCGGAGCGGTGGACCACGGTGATCTTCTTGTCGGGCAGCTTCAGGCCGCCGTTGAGGGCGACGATGGCCGGGTCGTTCCAGTTGGTGATCTTGCCCAGGAAGATGTTGCCCAGGGTCTCGCCGTCCAGCTTCATCGCGCCGGAGGCCACGCCCGGGACGTTGATCACCGGCACCACGCCGCCGATCACCGAGGGGAACTGGGCCAGGCCGAACTTGCTCAGCTCTTCGGGCTTGAGCGGGGCGTCGGAGGAACCGAAGTCGACCGTCGCGGCCTTGATCTGGGCGATGCCGCCGCCGGAGCCGATCGACTGGTAGTTGACCTTCTTATTAGCGGTCTTGGCGTAGTCGGCCGACCACTTGGACATCACCGGGTAGACGAAGGACGCGCCGGCGCCGGTCACGTCGGCGGCTTGCGCATTGAGCGCGAACGAGGCGGCCAGGGCCAGCGCGGTCACGCGGAAGGTACGGGAATTGAACACGTTGAGGCTCCTGAAAAGAGACGGCTGGCACGAATCCGATGTCGCGCATTCCATAACAGTTAGATGACAGCGACGGGTCTGGAACATGACAAACAGATGACGCGCTTGAGGGCGGTGCGCGGCGCTGGTTGATGAGCGGCTTCGCCCGCGACGCGGGGCGCGGCGGCCGATCCGGCCGCGAGCCGACAGGCCCGAACGCGCGAAAAAAAGGGCGCGGCCCTGCCGCGCCCTGGAACGACCGATACCGATCGAGGGGGAGAGAGACGCTTGCGCCGGCGCGGACGGATCCGCGCCGACGCCTTTGCATTACCAGTAGAACTGCATGCGCGCTTCCAGGACGTTCGGGTTGTCCTGAGCCTTCGCGCGCTTGGCGGTGTCGTACTTTTCCTGGTCGACCATCACGTAGTTCAGCATGAACTTGAAGTTCGAGCGCCAGTACCAGTTGACGCCGACGGTCCACGAATCGGCCTTGCCGCCGAGCACGCCGTCGACGCGGTTGGTGCCGACGATCGGGCTGCCGTCGTTGAGGTCGATGGTGTCGTAGCGCAGGCCCAGCTGCCACATGCCCTTGGCCGGATCGTTCGGCAGGCCGGTGGTCGGGGTGCCGGCCTTGTAGCCCCAGGTCTCGCCGCTGATGTTCCACAGGCCCGAGATGTAGAAGCCGTCGCCGCTGAAATCCTTCAGACCGTCGTTGCGCTTGACGTCGATGGTCATGTACTCGGCCTGCAGCTTGAACGGACCGTTGACCCACAGGCCTTCGGCGCCGATCACGCCGACGCGGTCGGTGCGGTTGTTGAGGCTGTTGGGGCTGGTCACGCTGCTGCCGGTGTCGATGAAGCGGGTCGCGACCATGTCGGCCATCGGACGCGCGCGCAGGCGGATGCCGTCGGCGTCGGTGTCCTTGTTGGAGTACGACAGGCCGAAGTGCAGCAGGTTGCCGGCTTCGTTGATCGGCGCGAAGTAGCCGCGCAGGCCGTAGCCGGCGCCGTGTTCGCGGTTGCGGGTGAGTTCGCGGCCGAAGTAGCTCGCGGTCAGGCCCCAGTTGTTGTCGCCGTAGTTGTACTGAGCGCCGACGCGGCGCGCGGTGCCCAGGCTGTTGGTGATCGAGGACTTGGCGATGAAGTCGTTGTTCTTGGTCGACGACAGCTCTTCCATCGTCGCGCCCGGCTGCTTGTACTGGCCGACCTGGATGAAGTGGTTGGCGTTGTTGCCGAACTTGTACTTGATGTTGGCGTCGAGGAACTTGTCGTCCTTGGCGTCGTAGCCCAGCACCCACTCGATGTTGCCCGGGCCCTTGCCCTTGAGCACCAACTCGGCGCGGCGCAGCTCATTGAGGTAGTCCTTGCCGTCCATGTCGCTGCCCGGCACGTCGGCGCCGTAGTCGATGGTGTCGGTGTCGAACTTGTAGAAATCCGCCTGGACCAGACCTTCGAAAGAGACTTCCGAATTGCCGATGACGTCGAGAGCGACTTCGGCGTGCGCGGCCGGCGCGACGAAAGCGGCGAGCAACGCTACGCAGAGGGTGTTACGCGAGAGTTTCATGTCTGGCCCTGAGGCGTGGAGAGATGCCGCGCAGGCTAGGGTGTGAAAGTTGCGTAAATGTGACAGAACTGACTTATTTCGCGGGCATGACCGCACGGTGACACCGGGCAATGGCGCAGTGTCGGAGCGGTGTCGGAGTTCCAGGGCGATCTCGCAACGACCGTGATCGGCTTCGAATTTCTCGTCCGATCAACGACTTCCGGCTGTCTTAAACGGTGCGGTTTCAGCCCGCGACCGGCTCGGGTTCGCCCGGTGTTTTGTCCGGATAACGGCAAAGATCGCGAATCGCGCAATGCGGACAATCCGGTTTGCGTGCCTTGCAAACGTAACGTCCGTGCAGGATCAACCAGTGATGTGCGTCCTGCAGATAGCGATCTGGCACCACTTTAAGGAGGCGGTGTTCGACTGCGAGCACATCCTTGCCCGGCGCCAGTCCGGTCCGGTTGGAGACGCGGAAGATGTGCGTGTCGACGGCGATGGTCGGTTCGCCGAAGGCGGTGTTGAGCACCACGTTGGCGGTCTTGCGGCCGACCCCGGGCAGCGCTTCGAGCGCGGCGCGGTCGCGCGGCACTTCGCCGCCGTGCAAGTCCAGCAACTGTTGCGACAGCGCGACCACGTTCGCGGCCTTGGTGTTGAACAGGCCGATGGTGGCGATGTAGGGCTTGAGCCCTTCCACCCCGAGCGCGGCGATGGCCTGCGGCGTGTTGGCGACCGGATACAACTTGCGCGTGGCTTTGTTGACGCCGACGTCGGTGGCTTGCGCGGACAACGCCACCGCCACCAGCAACTCGAACGGCGTGGTGTATTCCAGTTCGGTGGTCGGATGCGGGTTGAGCGCTTGCAGTCGCGCGAACATGTCTTCGATCTGCGCCGGCTTCATTTGCGCGCCGGGGCGTTCCTTGATTGCGGCGTCGGCGTTTTGCGCCGGCTTGGCGCGCGCGGGTTTGGCGCCGTCCTTTTTTGCCGGCTTGGCCTTGGCGCTCGCGATCTTCTTCGCGACCTTCGCGGGCGTCTTCTTCTTAGCGGCGGAGCTGCGATCGGTCGCCGAACCTTTGGCCGCGCGCGGGGCGGCGGTTCGGTTCGACTTGGCTGGCCGGGGGGCGGGCGCGGTCTTGGGCATGCGGAATCGTCGGCGTCAGGTCGGCCCGCGTTGCGCGGCCTTGGCCTTGGCGCGGGCGAGCGCGGCCGCGGCGGCGTTGGGCAACGCGGGGCGCGGCGCTGCGGCCGCGTCGGTATTAGTAAGAACAGCGGGCGCGGCGACGGTCGGGGCCGCGCGTTGCGCGGCGCGTTCGTCGGCGCGGCGTTGCAGGCGTTGCGCGCGGGCGCGGTAACGCTCGCGCGCGGCCAGGGCGCGCAGACGTTGTTCGCGCGCATCGCGCAGCGCCTGGGTGCAGGCGGGCGTGCAAGCGGTGCAGGCGAGCTTGGCCGGGAATTCCTCGGCCAGCAGGCCCAGCGAGATCGCCAGATCCAGATCGTCGCGGGCCAGGGCCTGGGCGAGGGCATGCGCCGCTGCGCCATCGGCCTGGCTGCAACCGCACACGCACGCGGTCGTCGCGGGCGCTTGGCCCGCGTGCGGCGGATCGGCGTGTGCGGCGTTCATGCGCGCTTCAACGGCCGTGGAAGGCCGGCTTGCGCCGTTCCAGGAACGCGGTGGTGCCTTCGCGCATGTCCTCGGTCGAGAACATCAGGCCGAACTGCGCGGTTTCGTATTCCAGGCCTTCCTCGATCCCGCACTCGCCGCCGACCGCGACGCAGTCGAGCACGCCGCGCAGCGCCAGCGGCGCGGATGCGGCCAGTTGCTCGGCCAGCTTGAAGGTCTCGGCTTCCAGCTCGGCCGCGGGGATCACCCGATTGACGATGCCCAGCGCCTGGGCGCGGGCGGCGTCGATCGGCGTTCCCACCAGGCACAGCTCCAGGGTCGCGGCGCGGCCGGCCAGGCGCAGCAGGCGCTGGGTGCCGCCGAAACCCGGAATCAGGCCGAGATTGATTTCCGGCTGGCCGATCTTGGCGCTGTCCGCGGCCAGGCGCAGATGGCAGCCCATGGCCAGCTCCAGCCCGCCGCCGAGGGCGAAACCGTTGATCATCGCGATCACCGGCTTGGGCATTTTCTCGATCCGGCGCATCAGTTTCTGCCCGCGCAGGGAGAAATCGCGGCCCTGGACCGGGGTCAGCAGGTTCATTTCGGAGATGTCGGCGCCGGCCACGAAGGCCTTCGGGCCGGCCCCGGTGAGGACCACGGCGCGCACCGCCGGGTCGGCGGCGGCGGCTTCGAAGGCGGCCAGCAGGGCGTCCAGGGTGGCCGCATTGAGCGCATTCAGCTTGTCGGGGCGGTTTACGACGATCTGGCGCACGGCGCCGCGATCGGCGATCAACAGGGGCGATTCGGTCATGTGATGGCCGTAGGGTTCTTGGAAATTGCGGGGAGGAAAGAGTGCGACCGCCATGGAACTTGGCGCCCTGGGCGCGGTCGTAGACGGGCGGCGTCAGTGGCGGTTAAGCGCTGCCGTCGGTATCCTAACCCGTCCTGTTGGGGCCTTACGACCGCAGGACTTTCATTTATCGGGGCATCGGAACCATGCCCCCAGCTAATCGGAACGGGCTCAGCCCGGGCCGTGCCACCACCGGAGATTCCACCGAATGAAGTTGCGTTTGATTGCTGCCGCCGTCGCAGCCCTGGCACTGACCGCCGGCAACGCCGTCGCGCAGGACACTTCTTCCGAGAAGGGCAAGCTGAGCTACGCGCTCGGTTACGACCTCGGCCGCAACGCCGTGGAAAGCGGCGAGCAGGTCGATGTGAACACCATCGTCAAGGGTCTGCAGGACGGCTACTCCAAGAAGCAGCCGGCCGTCGCGGTCGAGCAGCTGCGTACCGCCGTGCAGAACATGCAGAAGCGCCAGCAGGACAAGGCCAAGGCCGAGTGGGACAAGGCCGCGTCCGAGAACAAGACCAAGAGCGATACCTTCATCAACGCCAACAAGTCCAAGGCCGGCGTGAAGGTGTTGCCGAGCGGCGTGCAGTACCGCGTGGTCGAGAACGGCACCGGCGCCAAGCCGACCCAGGCCAGCACCGTGGCCCTGGAAGTGGCCGGTCCGTTCCCGTGGGGCGAGCGTCCGGCGCAGGCGCGTCCGGCCAACAACATCCCGTCGATCAAGGTCAGCGAGATCGAAATGGCGGCGATGCGCGAAGTGCTGCTGCAGATGCCGACCGGTTCGAAGTGGGAAGTCACCCTGCCTTCGGACAAGGCCTACGGCGCCGATCCGCGCACTCCGTTCCCGCCGAACGTGGCGGTGCAGTTCGAAATCAAGCTGGTCAGCGTCAAGTAATCCGACCGGCTAGTTCGATAGCGAATGTTCAACGCACTTGCGCCGGCCTGTCCGGCGCAAGTCGTTTGTGGGTTCCGGCGCGGCGGCAGCGCGCCGGTGTAGGCTCGGCTCGCCGCGCTCGCGGCGAGGCTTTACCCGGCCGTTTCGCCAGGCACAATGGCGCATGGCCCCGGTGGACGATATGACGAATTTTCGCGCGGTGCTGAGTCCTTGCATCGGCGTATGCCAACTCAGCGACGACGGCCTGTGCCTGGGTTGCCACCGAACCACCGCGGAGATCGCGCGCTGGTCGCAAATGAACGACGACGAGCGTCTGCGCTTGATGGAAGACGTGCTGCCCAAACGCGAAGCGGCCCTGCGGTGAGTTCCGACTCGCCCGGGACGCTCGGCGGATCGGCGTTCGCCGGCGATTTCCTCGCCGGCGACTCGCGCGCGCGCACCCGCCTGCTGACCGCGCTGCATCCGCTCGACGCCGCGCCCGAGAGCGACGGCTGGAACCTCGACGACCTCACCGGCCTGCTGCCCGACGATGCGCTGCGCGCGCAGGCCGCGGTGCTGGTCGGCCTGGTGCCGCGCGCCGACGGCGTGCAGGTGTTGTTGACCCGGCGCACCGACGGGCTGCGCCAACACGGCGGCCAGGTCAGTTTTCCCGGCGGACGGATCGAACCCAGCGATGAGGACGCGGTCGCCGCCGCGCTGCGCGAGACCGAAGAAGAAATCGGCGTGCCCGCGGCCTTGATCGCGCCGCTGGGTTTCCTCGATCCGCTGGTGACCATCACCGGTTTCCGGGTGTTGCCGCTGGTCGCGGTGATCGATGCGGCGTATGTGGCCCGGCCCGATCCGGCCGAAGTCGCGGAAGTGTTCGAAGTGCCGCTGACGTTCTTGCTCGACCCCGACAACCTCACCACGCGCACCCTGGAATACAAGGGCCGCGCGCGCCACGTGTTGGAATACCGCTATCCGAGCCAGCGCATCTGGGGCGCGACCGCGTCGATGCTGCTCAACCTGCGACAACGATTGGAGGCAGCCCGATGACCGATTGGACCACGTTGGTGTCGGCCGAGGATCTGGCCGCGGCCCTGGGGCGCGAGGACCTGATCGTGATCGACACGCGCACTTCGCTGACCGATCGCGCCGCCAGCGAGAACGCCTATCGCCAGGCGCACATCCCCGGCGCGCGCTATGCCGATCTGGATCGCGACCTGTCCGATCACCGCAAGACCTCCGGCGGCCGCCATCCTTGGCCGGACGCCGCCGATTTCACCGCGACCTTGGGTCGTTGGGGCATCACCCCACAGCACCAAGTGGTGGTGTACGACGCCGCCGACGGCGCCTTGGCGGCGTCGCGGCTGTGGTTCTTGCTGCGCGTGCTGGGCCATCGCCGGGTCGCCGTGCTCGACGGCGGCTGGCAGCGTTGGAGCGCGCTCGCTCTGCCGGTCGACGCCGAGATTCCGCAGCCGACGCCTACCCAGTACCAGGCCAGTTTCGATGCGCGCCGTTTGCTCGACGCGCAAGACGTGCGCGCTCTGCTCGATTCGGGCGGGTTGTTGATCGACGCGCGCGCCGGCGAGCGTTTCCGCGGCGAAGTCGAGCCTTTGGACCGCGTCGCCGGACATGTGCCGGGCGCGAGCAATCGCGCGTTCGCGGCCAATCTCGCCGACGGCGGCTTCAAGCCGGCGGGCGTGTTGGCGAACGAGTACGCGGCCTTGCTCGGCGATCGCGAGGTCGCGCAAGTCGCGGTGATGTGCGGTTCCGGCGTGACCGCATGCCATCACTTGCTGGCGATGGCGCATGCCGGGTTCGACGGCGCGGCGTTGTATACCGGCTCGTGGAGCGGTTGGATCGAAGATCCGTTGCGGCCGGTGGCGACCGGCGAGGCTTGATTCGCCAGTGTGATGCGAGACCGCATCATCTGAATCGTGCAGTTACGGAGTTCGAGTCAACGGCCTTGCCGCTGGCTTGGGATGCGCGCTGTGAATCGTCAGGCAAACGGAATCAGCGAGTGAGATGGCCCGCGGCGACAATGTAGCTCCGTAGCGAACGCAAGGAGCGAAAAATGAGCGCAGTATCGGTCAGAGACCATGGCGCGGTTGGCGATGGAGTCACCAACGATGCACCCGCAATCAACGCCGCGCTGGCTGCGGTCGCCGCCGCCGGGGGCGGGACCCTGCTGATCGACGCAGGTACTTACATCGTCGATTCGAGCATTTTCATGCAGCCGGGGGTGCGTCTATTGGGCGACGGCCGGGCCAGAATCACTCAGCGGGCCGGCGGCAATGTCGGCGTCATGTTCGAATTCGGGGCCTCAGCGCACGATGCGGCCATTGAGCATTGCATCATCGACGGAAATCGGAGCGGCAATGCCGACAGCGTCGATAAAACGCTGATTCATGTGCGCCATTCTCATCGCGTAACCATTGCGCAGAACAAGATTCTGAACTCCAACGGTTATGGGGTTGCATCGAACGCGACCCATACGACCATCAGCGACAACACAATTTCCAATTGCTTCATGCAGGGGGTCGGAATTTACAGCGGAAACGGGGCGCCGTCGGTCGATGCGTTCATCCGGATCGAGCGAAATCGGATGGACACGTTCGGCCCGAGCGCGATCATCTTCGGCAATTCGAATTACGGAATCATCCACGGCAATTCCATCCAGGCCAACGTCATTGGCGGGCGGGGCAACCGGCTTATAGTCAACATCGCCGGCAATGTAGTGACGCGAGTCAGCGGCCCGAGCTTTGCTTCCATCAAGCCGGGCATGTGCGTAGTGGTCAACGGAGGCATGGAGTTCCGCGTCGAATCGATCGCCGGCGATTCGAGCCTGGTGGTGGCGGGAACGCCCCCGGCGCTCAGCAATGTCCGCGCCGCGATCGGTACGGGCGATGTGATCGGCTTGGTGGCCAGCTCGTTCTGCGTGGTGTCGGACAACATCATCCTCGGTGGAGTGACCTTCGGAATCGCGCTGTCGCTTGGCGGTAACGCAGGACAACTGGGCAACAATCTGATCAGCGGCAACAGTCTGTCTTACAGCGGAAAGAATGCGATCAACGTGTCGTGGGATTCCGGCAGCGGCTACTTGAACAACAATTCCATCGTCGGCAACAAGATCATGAATCCGGGCAACTCCGGCGGCATCGGGCCCGACGACATGATCGGAATCTTCGTCGCCAGCCAGCGACCCGGCAAATGCGAGTACACCTTCATCGATGGCAATTCGGTGATCTGCGACAGCGGTGAAGGCCGGTCGGAGTACTGGCTCGGCACGGACGGGAACGGCTCTCCGGGCAGCGTGATGGTAGGGCGCAATATCGCCACGAACATGGTGAATGGCGGGATCAAACGCGACGTGTTGAACGTGGTTCTCGATGGCTGGGGTTCTTCGGCGACTTCGTTCGTGGAAAGCAATGGGCATACGCTGCGCCTGCGAATCGTCGCGGGCGGGGCGGGGCAAACCGCTGCCCCCAGCGTTAAAATCAACAAGATCTGTACTTCTCCGGAGGCGCCCCTGATGTTGCGTGGAGAAATGTCCACGGCCGGAGCGGGCGCGGCGTTGCGCTTCATCTGGGGTACCCAATTGGGTTCTCCAGGCGAGTGGATTTGCTATTACGACGGCACGCCGGTGGCCGGTGGGAGTTACACGATCTGCCTGCAGGCTTGAGGCTCGGGTCCAGCGGCTGCGCGCGAATGCGCCCAGCCGCTGGGACTCGGTCGGGTGCTACGCAGTAGGCATCGTGTTCTATGCCGAATGAGCGTAATCGATAGCGATCGCTAAGTGACGGCCGTCGCGTAACCATCGCGTCACAGGCCGCGCCCATCCTTGCGCGCAATTCGCTCAGGGGGAGTGCGCGCCATGCTGCGTGCCGTTTTTTCGTCGTTCTTGTTGTTCTTTGTCGCGCTGTCGTGCGCATTCGTTCCCGTCGCCCACAGCCAAGAAGCCGAGCGGATCAGCATTCGCGGCTCCAATACCTTGGCCCATGCGCTGGTGCCGGAAATCGCGCAATCGTGGTTGCGCGATATCGGCTACACCGGCATTCGCGTGGCCAAGCCGCGCGCGGCGCTGACCGAGATCCACGCCAGCCGCGATGGGCAGCCGGTGGTGGTGGAAATCGCCGCCAGCGATTCGGCCCAGGGCTTCGCCGATCTGATCGATGGCCGTGCGCAGATCGCGATGATGGCGCGGCGGCCGAACGCGGCCGAGCTCGATGCCGGTTGGCAACTCGGCGATCTGGGCAATCTGGATCAGGAGTTCGCGGTCGCGCTCGACGGCGTGGCGGTAGTGGTCAATCGCGCCAACCCGGTCGCGCGCTTGAGCCTGGAGCAATTGCGCTCGGTGTTCTCCGGCCAGTCGCGCGATTGGCGCGAACTCGGCGGCGCCGCCGGGCAGGTGCATCTGCATCTGGATCCCGGCGCGGGCGCGGTGCGCGATCTGATGAACGACAAGGTGATGCGCGGCGCGTCGTTCGCCGAGGCCGAACTGCATGGCGGCGCGCGCGAGTTGGTCGCCGCGGTCGCGGCCGATCCGCTGGCGATCGGTCTGATCCCGATCGGCGAACACTACGGCGCAGGCAGCAAGCCGCTGGCCATCGCCGACGGCGGCCGCGCGATCGCGCCCACCCACACCGACGTGTCGAGCGAGGACTATCCGCTCAGCCGCCGTTTGTATCTCTACGGCGGCCAGATGATGGGTGCCTTGAGCCGCAGCTTCGCTTTGTACGCGATGACCCGCAACGGCCAGCGCGCGGTCGCGCGCAGCGGCCATCTGGCGATGACCTTGATCCCCGGCCGCGCGCGCGCGACCACCTTGGGCCCGCCGGATTATCGTCAGCTGATCGAGACCGCGGTGCGGCTGCCGCTGAGCCTGCGTTTCAATTTCAACGGCGCCGCCGAGAGCGGAGTGGTGGCGGCGAGCGTGTACGACAGCCGGTCGCTGCGCGATCTGGATCGCTTGCGCGCGTTCATGCAGTTGCCGCCCAATCGAGGGCGGCGCTTGTTGGTGATCGGTTTCGCCGACGCCAGCGCCGGTTCGAGCATGGCGGCGATGATGATGAGCAACGATCGCGCCGATCTGGTCGCGCAGGAACTGATCTCGCGCGGCTTGAAAGTGCAGCAGGCGCTCGGGATGGGCACGGCGCTGGCGGTGGCCGGGCCGAAGGACCCGCTCGCGCGTTATCGCAATGAGCGGGTCGAGGTGTGGTTGCTTTGATGAGAGGGCGAGGAGTAAGCGCAGAGGAGTGAGCGCAGAGGAGTGAGGAGTGAGTAAAAGCAACGTTGACCGCGGCTCTTGTCTTTACTCACTCCTCACTCCTCTGCGCTCACTCCTCGCTCCAACTCACTTACCCAGCTTCGCCACCAACGCCTTCAACGCCGCCTGGGTATCTTG
Source organism: Pseudomonas sp. CGJS7 (assembly GCF_036961695.1). NCBI lineage: Bacteria > Pseudomonadati > Pseudomonadota > Gammaproteobacteria > Pseudomonadales > Pseudomonadaceae > Pseudomonas > Pseudomonas sp. CGJS7. The sequence goes on from NZ_JBAMDI010000042.1 coordinate 20,667, forward strand.
CGAATACCAGGCATCGACGAAACGATCGAGCTCGATGTGCTCCGGACGCAGCGCCTCGACCAGATCCGCGCGCGCCAACGCGCGGGTCTGCAGCATCGCACCGCGCGGCAGGCTCAGCAGTTGCTGCAGCCACGCGCGCGAGCGTTCGGCGACGGCGTCGATCTCGACCAGTTCGTCGACCAGGCCGATGCTCAACGCGGTTTGCGCATCGACCATCGCCCCGGCGACCAACAGGCGCTCGGCGCGGTAAGTGCCGACCACGCGCCGCAGCAGACGCTGGATGCCTTCCGGCGCGACCAGGCCGACCTGGGTTTCGTTGAGGCCGATGCTGAAATTGCCCGCGGCCATGACCCGGTAATCGCAGCACAAGGCCAGCACGCAGCCGCCGGCGGGTGCGTGGCCGGCGAGCGCGGCGACCACCGGCACCGGCGCGGCGGCGATCGCCCGCGCCAGGCCGAAGAACGCCTGCCAGGCCAGCAGCAGATGATCGCGCTGCTCGCCGAGCGAAAGCAGGTAGGGCACGTCCAGACCCGCGGAGAACACCTTCGGCCCGCCGCTGAGCACGATGCCGTGGGCGCCGTGCAACACCGCTTGCTCGATCGCCTCGCGCGCGGCGTTGCACAACGCCGGATTGAGCGCGTTGACCGGCGCGCGCGCCAGTTTGATTTCGACGATGTCGCCGTGGGTAAGGGTTTCTACGCAAGTCATGGTTTCACGTCCTGAGGCCAGCGATAACGCACGGTATAGGTCAGCTTGGTTTCGCCTTCGGCCGGCACCGGGACTTCGAATTCGGCGTGGCGCGCGTCCTTTTTCTTCGACGGCAGGCTGGAGGACACGATCTCCCAATCGGACCAGCGCGGCAAGGGCTCGGTGACGCGAATCGTGGCCGCCGACTTCTTTGCGTTCTTCAGGGTGATCGCGAACGATTCGGTGATGGTCCGTCCGGTACGGTCGAGCTGGAACGAGGTCGCTTCGCGCTTGCCGCTCAGGTCGAAGACTTTGCCGAGTTCGAGCTTGATCTCGGCGCCGGCCGGGGTGTGTTGCAGTTGCGATTCGCCGAGGAAATCGCCGCCGTCGAACGCGCGCACGCGGCCGGCCGGCAGCGGCAGGCCCAGGCCGGAGGCCTTGTCGTTCTTGAACTCGACCTTCGACAGCACCGGGATGTCGCCGGTCTGGCCGGCATAACTGCGGTCGACCAGCGGCGTCGGCGGTTGCCAGCCGATGTCGCTGGCGTCGAAGGCGTAGATGCGTTCGCAGGCGACCGCGTCGTTGCGCGGGAACAGGGCGATGCGTTCGGTGCCGCCGTTGTTCAGGCTGGCGGGTTGGGCCAGGTCGTAGGCGTGGTATTCGCCGGCGGCGCGCTGCACCACCGCGCCCGGTTCCATCGGCGCGGGCGCGGGCAAGGGCGGCAGCGCGGCGTCCATGGCTTGTGCGGAGGCATACATCTCCGGAGCCCTGTTTCGCGAGCGATTCGGTTCGCCCGCGACCAGACTCAAACGCACGCCGTCGAACGCGCGTCCGGAGCGATTGGCCACCAGCGCCGCGCCGTCCAATGCGAGCTTGCAGCCTTCGCCGGAGGCGAGCGAGGCGCGGTACTCCGCGCGCCAGGCCATGCCGCCCATCGGATAGCTCAAGGTGAAATCGGCGTCGCCGGCCTGCGCGGCGTTGACCGTCCATTGCAGCGCCGATTGGCGCGGCAACACGTTCTCGTTGTCGATCAGGCTGAAGCTGTCGTAGCTGCGGATGACCTTGATCCGGCCGTCGTCGAGGGCGAGGGTCAGGCCGTCGCCGGCGGCGAGCAACACGCCGCTGTCGGTCTGCTTGGCGCCGCCGGCGGTGTGTTCGACGCTGACCTTGCGGCCGATCGCCACCCCGATCACGTTCTGCGCGCCCGACACCGGCGCGATATAGCGCTGGCCGGTCACGCTGACATCGGCGCCGCGCGGCTGCAGCACCGCCGCTTCGATGTCCATCGACGGCGGCAGCGGCTGGTCGGAGACTGAATTGGCGCCGCGCTTGAGCGCGAAGCGCAGCGGGCGTTCGACCAGCGCATAACCCGGCATGCCGGCGCTGGCGCTGCTGACGTTGGCCAGCGACTCGTAGTCGCCGCTGTAGACGGTCAGGCGGGTGGCGCCGGCTTTGTCGGCGGCGTCTTTGCCGGGGGCGGGCGCGGCAGCGGATTTGCCGCCGCCGTCTTCGGCGGGGGGCGCGGAACAGGCGGTCAGGGCGATGGCCAGGGCGATCAGGCTCAAGCGTTGCATCGTCAACTCCTTTGATGATCGGGGGTTATCATAGGCCGATGAACGTATCTGGCATCCGAACGGGGTTGGCGCTCGCGGCCGTATTGGCCGCGGGGTGGGTATTCAGCGTCGAGGCGAAGCAGCCTGCGCAGGCCGCCGCGGCGGCGAAGCCGTGTCTGGCGCAGGTGCGCGAAGGCTGGGTGCGGATGCCGCCGATGCAGATGCCGATGATGGCCGGCTTCGGCCGGATCGAGAACCGCTGCGCGGGGCCGGTGGTGATCGTCGGCGCTAAGAGCGCGGCGTTCGCCGATGTGTCGTTGCACGAGACGCGTATCGTCGATGGCGTCAGCAAGATGCGCGCGCTGCCGGAGTTGCGGATCGCGCCCGATGGCGCGGCGGTGCTCAAGCCCGGTGGCATGCATCTGATGCTGATGCAGCCGCATGCGCCGTTGAAGGAAGGCAGCCGGGTGGCGATCGAGTTCGAATTGAAGGGCGGCGGCTCGCTGTTGGGCGAGTTTGAGGTGCGTAAGGCTGCGCCTTGAGTTGGTGTTGAGGGTGGGGGAAGTCAAAAGCAAATCCCCCCTGGCCCCCCTTTTTCAAAGGGGGGAAGCGTCGGGTCGTTCAAAGGACGATGCGGCGGGACGTGCGTCGGCTTGGGTGCCGTAAGCCGAAGCGCGTTAATCGTCGCCCCCTTTGCAAAAGGGGGCGAGCGCAGGACGTCGGTACGAAGCCGAAACGATCTACAGCGCGGGGGATTTGCTCTTGCGCGCTATCACTTGGCCGCAGAACAAGCCGAACGCACCGGCCCCGGCAACGCCGCCGGCCGACCGAGTCGTAAGCCGAAGCGCGCTAATCGTCGCCCCCTTTGCAAAAGGGGGCGAGCGCAGGACGTCGGTACGAAGTCGAGCCGACCTAAAGCGCGGGGGATTTGCTCTTGCGCGCTATCACTTAGCCGCAGAACAAGCCGAACGCACCGGCTCCGGCAACGCCGCCGGCTGGCCGGTATCGCGGTGAATCCACACCAGCACGACGTTGCCGTCGCAATACACCGCCGAGGCGTCGTCGGCGCCGACGATGCGATGGCCGATGCTGAGGCTGGTGGTGCCGAGCCGCTCGACGAACAACTCCACGTCGATTTCGTTCGGCCATTCGATCGGACGCCGGTAGTTCAGATGCGCGGCGGCGACCACCGGCGCGACGTGTTCGTCCATGCCATGGCCGGGCAGGGTAACCATCCAACGCAGACGCGCTTCCTCCAGATAGCTGAGGAACTTCGAATTGTTGACGTGATTGAACGCGTCCAGGTCGCGCCAACGCACCGATAGCGGAACCCGGATCAGCGCGGCTGGCGATGCCGGAACGGCAACGGCCGACGGCTGCGCGGCCGCCGTATTCGAAGACGCGTCGGTGGGCGATGCCGCGGCGGGCGCCTGTTCGGCGCTCACCGCGATCGGGTTGCTATTGCGCGAACGCGGCGCGCGTTTGCGCGCCGCCGCCGGCTTCTTGCCGGCCTCTTGCTTCTTGCCGGCGTCGCCAACGGCGGCCGGTGTTTTCTTCTTCTTGTCGGTCATGCAGCGGATTTCTTCTTGGCGCGCGCGGCCGGCGCATCGACGGCTTTAGCGGTGGGTTTCTTCTTCGCCGGTTCGGCCGCCTTGGCTTTCTTCGGCGATTCGAGCAGCGGCGCGAGGAACCGGCCGGTGTGCGAGTTCTTCAACGCGGCGATGTCCTCCGGCGTGCCGGTGGCGAGGATCGTGCCGCCGCGGTGGCCGCCTTCCGGACCCAGGTCGATGACCCAGTCGGCGGTCTTGATCACGTCGAGGTTGTGCTCGATCACCACCACCGTGTTGCCGTCGTCGCGCAGGCGGTGCAGGACCGCGAGCAGGTGTTCGATGTCGTGGAAGTGCAGGCCGGTGGTGGGCTCATCGAGGATGTACAGCGTGCGCCCGGTGTCGCGGCGCGAGAGTTCCTTCGACAGCTTCACCCGCTGCGCTTCGCCGCCCGACAGCGTGGTCGCGCTCTGGCCGAGCTTGATGTAGCTCAGGCCCACGTCCATCAGCGTTTCCAGCTTGCGCGCGATGGTCGGCACCGCTTCGAACAGGTTCAACGCGGCTTCGACCGTCATTTCCAGCACGTCGTTGATGTTGTAGCCCTTGTACAACACCTCCAGCGTCTCGCGGTTGTAGCGCTTGCCGTGGCAGACGTCGCAGGGCACGTACACGTCCGGCAGGAAGTGCATCTCGACCTTGATCAGGCCGTCGCCCTGGCAGGCCTCGCAGCGGCCGCCGCGCACGTTGAAGCTGAAACGGCCCGGCGAATAGCCGCGCGCGCGCGCTTCGGGCACCTGCGCGAACAACTCGCGCAGCGGCGTGAACAGGCCGGTGTAGGTGGCCGGGTTGGAACGCGGAGTGCGGCCGATCGGCGACTGGTCGATGTCGACGACCTTGTCGAACAGCTCGATGTTCTCCACCGACTTGTACGGCGCCGGCGTCTGCGAGGCGCCGTTCAATTCGTTGGCCGCGATCACGTACAAGGTGTCGTTGATCAGGGTCGACTTGCCCGAGCCCGACACGCCGGTGACGCAGGTCAGCAGGCCGGAAGGAATCGCCAGATCGACGTCCTTGAGGTTGTTGCCGCTGGCGCCGCGCAGGTGCAGGGTGGTCTTCGGGTTCGGCTTGTGCCGGGTCTTGGGGATTTCGATCTTGCGCTTGCCGCTGAGGTACTGGCCGGTCAGCGAGCGCGGCGCTTTCAGGATGTCGGGGAACACGCCCTGGGCGACGATTTCGCCGCCGTGCACGCCCGCGCCGGGGCCGATGTCGACGATGTAGTCGGCCAGACGGATCGCGTCTTCGTCGTGTTCGACCACGATCACCGTATTGCCCAGATCGCGCAGCCGGGTCAGGGTGCCGAGCAGGCGCTCGTTGTCGCGCTGGTGCAGGCCGATCGACGGCTCATCGAGCACGTACATCACCCCGACCAGTCCGGCGCCGATCTGGCTGGCCAGACGGATGCGCTGGGCTTCGCCGCCCGACAGCGAGTCGGCCTTGCGTTCCAGGGTCAGGTAATCCAGGCCGACATCGACCAGGAAGCGCAGACGGTCGACGATCTCCTTGACGATCTTGACCGCGATCTCGCCGCGCCAGCCCGGCAGTTCCAGCGCCTTGAAGAAGTTCAGCGCTTCATCGACCGGCAGCACCACCAGTTCCGGCAGCGGACGCTCGGCCACGAACACGTTGCGCGCAGCGCGGTTCAGGCGCGCGCCGCCGCAATCGGGGCAGGGACGCTGGCTGATGAACTTGGCCAGTTCCTCGCGCACCGCGGCCGATTCGGTTTCGCGGTAACGCCGCTCCAGGTTCGGCACGATGCCTTCGAAGCGATGCTTGCGCTGGCTGCGGCCGCCGTTCTCGGTGATGTAGTTGAAGCTGATCAGCTCATCGCCGCTGCCGTACAGCACGGCTTTCTGCTGCGCCGCGGTCAGCGACTGCCACGGCGTGTCGACGTTGAACTTGTAGTGCTTGGCCAGCGATTGGATCAGCTGGAAATAATAGGCGTTGCGCCGATCCCAGCCGCGCACCGCGCCGGCCGACAGCGACAGCTCCGGGTGTACGACCACCCGCGCCGGATCGAAGAATTCGGCCACGCCCAGGCCGTCGCAGGTCGGGCAGGCGCCGACCGGCGAGTTGAACGAGAACAAGCGCGGTTCCAGTTCGGGCAGCGAGTAATCGCAGACCGGGCAGCTGTATTTGGACGAAAACAGCAGCGGCGCGGCTTCGGCGTTGTCCAGCGACATCACCTGGGCCATGCCGTCGCCGAGCTTGAGCGCGGTTTCGAACGATTCGGCCAGGCGTTGCTTGATGTCTTCGCGCGGCTTGAAGCGGTCGATCACCGCCTCGATGGTGTGCTTGACCCGCAGCGCCAGCGGCGGCACCGCGTCGATCTCGTACAGCGCGCCGTCCACGCGCACGCGCACGAAGCCTTGCGCGCGCAGTTGCTCGAACACCTGGGCGTGCTCGCCCTTGCGTTCGCGGATCACCGGCGCGAGCAGCATGTAGCGCTGCTCGGGGTCGAGCGCGATCGCCTGATCGACCATCTGGCTGACGGTCTGCGCTTCCAGCGGATAGTGGTGATCCGGGCAGCGCGGGCTGCCGACGCGTGCGTACAGCAGGCGCAGGTAGTCGTAGACCTCGGTGATGGTGCCGACGGTCGAACGCGGGTTGTGCGAGGTGGATTTCTGCTCGATCGAAATCGCCGGCGACAAGCCTTCGATGTGGTCGACATCGGGCTTTTCCATCACCGACAGGAATTGCCGTGCGTAAGCCGACAACGATTCGACGTAACGGCGCTGGCCTTCGGCGTAAATGGTGTCGAAGGCCAGCGAGGATTTGCCCGAACCGGACAAACCGGTGATCACGATCAGCTTGTCGCGCGGCAGATCGAGATCGATGTTCTTGAGGTTGTGCGTCCGCGCGCCGCGGATGCGGATGTAGTCCAGCGCCATCGGGTGCCTGCAAGGGGGAGGGTCGCCGCCGCAAAGCGCGACGGCGAACAGGGGAGCGTATCGAGTGGGGAAGGTGGGGGCAAATCCGCGAAACGGAAGCGCCGCAGGGGATTGCCGGCGCCGCGGCGCGGAGCCCGCGGGGCTTGGGATTCAGGCGGATACGGCGGTTGAGCGCGTGCTCGGCAAGGCGCCGACGGCCCGATCCGGCACACCGGAGTGCGCGAACGCGCCGTTCGATTGAGGGCAGAAGCTGACCGGAAAGAAGACCTTCGCGGCCGCTACGGGCTGTCGCGCGACCGGACGCGACGGCAGCCGCGGCTGCCGTCGCCTCGTTCAGCCGGAGGGGCGGGCGCCCCGGCCGGCGGTTACTTGACCGGGTTGAAACGCAGCGGGGTCGCCGCCGTGCCGGGTTCGCCGCGGGTGTCGAGCGCGCCGGCGTTGGCGCCGGCGACGATCAGCTGGACCTTGACCGCTTCGGCCCGCTGCCGCGACAGGGTTTCGTTGTCGGCGGCCTGGCCGGCGCCGCCGCCCGGGCCGACGATTTCGTAGCGGGCGTCCTTGGGCCCGGCCTGGATCGCCTTGGCGGCGCGGCTGAGGATGTCCAGGCTGGCCGGGGCGATCCGCGCGCCGCCTTCGTCGAAGCGCAACTGGATCAGGTTCAGCGCCTTGGCGATGTCGGCGGCGCTGGCCTTGCCCGGTGGCAGCGCAGCCAGGGCCTGGGCGGCGGCATCGCTGGACGCGGCGGCGCCGCCGACGCCTTCGAACAGGCCGCCGTACTGGTAGCCCGGGAACAGGGTCTTGGCCTTTTCCAGCAACAGCGCGCGGTCGGCGTCGCTGGCCTGGCCGCTGAGTTCGATGGTGTTGCCTTCCAGGCCGACCGCCACGCCCGGCATGGTCAGCGCGGCGGCGAACTGCGGCAGCTTCTCCTGCCACGGCGCCGGCTTGGCCGCCTTGTCGACGGCGAGGTTGCCGGCGATCTGGCCGGCATAGGCCTGGGTCAGGGCGATGCCGATCGCCTTGCGGGTGGCGTCGCTGTCGACGGTGCCGTCGTAGCGGATCGCGCCGTTGTTGTTGACCAGGCTGATCTTGGCGTCGAACCGCACCACCGGCTTGGCCGCGACCGGCGCGGCGCTGTCGGCGGGCGCGGCCTCGGTACCGGGCGCGTTGCGATTGCAGGCGCTCAGGCCGGCTAGCGCGGCGAGCAGCACGGTGCCTGCCAGGACGGTGGAGCGGTGGGTGGGGACAGTGGAGCGGCGGGAGCTGGAAGCGGGGAAAACGGGGCGCATGGAGTCTCCGCGGTATGTGGCTCGGGGGATCGAGGTGGTGCGGGTGGTGCGCTGCGATGGACTGAATGATGGAGTGCGGCAGACGCGGCAAGTTCCTGCGGATCGGGTTTTGTAAGCGCGGCTCAATACTTCAGCGCCATCTCTCCAGTCCGTCATTCCCGCGAAGGCGGGAATCCAGAGTCTTCAGCGCCATCTCTCCAGTCCGTCATTCCCGCGAAGGCGGGAATCCAGAGCCTTCAGCGTCATCTCTCCAGTCCGTCATTCCCGCGAAAGCGGGAATCCAGCGACTTCAAGCGTTCTCGCACGAAAGGCACTGGATTCCCGCCTTCGCGGGAATGACGAGCAAAAGCAAAAAGCGAAGCGGAAAGCAAAGGGCCGAAACTAAAGAGCCAACAACAAAAAGCCAACAACAAAGAGCCGACAACGAAAGAATCGGCAACAAAGAGCAGCGAACGCATCGGCAACCGCCGAAAAAACAAAGGGCCCGGCACTCCGGGCCCTTCGTCGTCACTCAAGTCTCAATCAACGGCTGGAGCTGTAGGTGATCGAAACCGGATCAGCACATTCCTGAGTACCGTTGTTGCACACCTTGTAGCTCATGGTGCCGCTGCCGATGATGCGGAAGGTATCGGTGTTGGCGCCGGTGTTGCGCACGGTCTTGAGGATCGCGCCGTTGCGCCAGACGTCGATGTTCTTCTTGCCCTTCTCCCACGACAGGTTGACCGAAGTGCGGTGGTTCGGCAACGCGCTGGCCTTGGCGTCGAGGCGACGCGGATAGTTCGCGTCGACGAAGCTGGGGTACAGCGACATGCCGGCCGAAGCGCGGTAGCCCTTGACGTTGACGTACCACACGCCGCCCTGCGGAGCCGGGAAGAAGCAGGTCTCGTTGTTGCTCGAGGTGAACGGACGGCAGTCGTAGGAGGTGTTGGTCGGTTCGGAACCGTACTTGACGTAGATGTCCGAATCGCCGGTGCCGCCGTACAGGGCGAACAACAGGTTCGACGCGCCGTTCGGCACCAGCAGCTGATACTTGACCGTGCCGTTGGCCGCGACTTCGATGTTGGTCACGGTGACGCCGTTTTCCAGCTCGATCGGCGGCTGCGGCAGCGGCGGCTGCGGATCCGGCGGCAGCGGTTCGGTGCCCTTGGCCACGGCGACGGCGTAACGCGCGTCGACGATGCCCGAACCGCACCAGTTGTCGAAGCTGCAACCGCCCGGCTGGCCGCCGACGTGCGCGGTATTGACCAGGATCTTCTCGATCTGCGCGGGCGTCAGCGGCGTGGTCACCGCGGACTGCATCAACGCGACCGTGCCGGCCACGTGCGGCGCCGCCATCGAAGTGCCGGCCATCCAGGCGTAGCCCGGACCTTCCTGGCCCTGCAGGCCCAGGTTCAGGGTCGACAGGATGTTGTCGGCCGCCGGCACCACGCCGGAACCGCCCGGCGCCGCGACGTCGACCTTCGGGCCGAAGTTGGAGTAACCCGCCTTGGCGCCGGTCGGACCGACCGCGGACACCGCGATCACGTTGTCGCAGTTGGCCGGCGAGAAGTTGGCGACGTCGCCGCCGGAATTGCCCGCGGCGATCACCACCGTGGTGCCGCGCGCGCGCGCATCGGCGAAGGCGACTTGTTCGGCCGCGGTGCAGGCGCCGCTGCCGCCGAGGCTGAGGTTGATCACTTCGGCCGGCGTGGCGTTGGCCGGCACGCCGGCGACGGTGCCGCCGGAAGCCCAGGTCACCGCGTCGATGATGTCGGAGGTGTAACCGCCGCACTTGCCGAGCACGCGCACCGGCTGGACCTTGGCGCCGTGGGCGACGCCGGCCACGCCGGTCGCGTTGTTGGTGACCGCGGCGATGGTGCCGGCGACATGGGTGCCGTGCCAGCTGCTGTCGGAAGGCTGGCCGAACAGATCGCATTCGCCGTCGTGCCAGTCGCCCGGATCGTTCGGGTCGGCGTCGCGGCCGTCGCCGTCCACGCTCACTTCAGGATCGACGATGAAGTCGTAGCCGGCGACGATGTTGGCGTCGAGATCCGGATGCGGAGTGATGCCGGTGTCGAGCACCGCGACGACGATGCCGTCGCCGTTGGCGATGTCCCAGGCCGGTTCCAGATTCAGGCCGCCGGGGCCGTTCTTGTAATGCCACTGCTGGGCATAACCGGGATCGTTGGGAACCAGCGCCTTGAACTTGAGCTGATCGGGAACGACTTCGATGATGCTCGGATCCTGCTTCATCAACTCGATCGCCAGTTCCTTGGTCGCGGCGGCGTCGAGCGCGGTGTCGGTCTTGATCAGGGTCGAGCCGGTGGCCAAGGTGCGCATCGGCGCGATGCCGAGGCCGAGCTTGGTCGCGGTCTTGGCGTAGAGCTGATCGCTGGCGACGGCGGCCTTGCTGTTGGCGGCGCGGGTGATGATGAAGCGCTTGTGGGTTTGGGTGGCGGCCTGCTTGGCGGCCGCCTTCGGCGAAACCGCCTTGGCCACGTGCGCCTTGTTGACTGCCTGGAGCTTGCCGCCTGAGTAGGCCACCGGCGCGATTACCGCCGCGGTCGCCAGCGCCAATGCGGTCCATTTCAATGAACGTGCTTTGCGAGTCATGACAAACATCCTTGATCCTTCGTTGCGCATGAACCCCTTCGCATCCCCTGTTTAGCGTCGGGCCTTGGTCCGCGGCCGGCGTACCGAACTGCCGCCGCGGGACTTGCTTGGGCAATGCGCGCGACGCGAATCGGCGTCGACGCATTGCGGGATTGGATCGCAGGCGCGCTCCCGCGCTCCGCGCGCGCAAAGCGGCACGGAAAATTCCAATTCGCGCGTCCGGTCGCGCAGGGCTGAGCCGCTGCGGCGAAAACCGGTTTGACTGACGACTGCAAACCACATGCAGGAAGTCCCCGAAAACGCGACGCCTCATCCTGGCGCGCATGCGTCGCATACGCTGCGCATCGATGCGGCTGATCCTTGTCGCGCGACCCCCTGCAAGTCGCTCGCGTTCGAAGCTAATTGAGCGCGCCCACTGCATGCAAGTGTCATTGAAGCTGTGATATCCGCATGAATGCGACTGCGCTCACATACACATTCGATGCATACGAATGCAGCGATTTTGCTGGCTGGCGCGCGAGCCTTGAAATCCAGGCTTTTTTGTCCGCGACGACGCGCGCGCGGTGCGGCGCGAAGATTTTCGCGTCCGCTCAATTATCTTTCGGAACTGTGAACTAAGTCGGGCTATTTTTCGCAGCGCAGCCCGCGGGTTCATGCGGCGCTTCACGATTCTTGCGCGCGTTTGCGACGCGTCGCGCGATGTTTGTTCGTCGGAATAATTCTCCGCCGGAGGTGAGGTGTTTCAGTGTCGAAACATCGGCGGCAATCGGTGAGCGTGGGTTCGGATGCACTGTGTGCGCGGCGAACACTTGGTTCGAACCGGCCTCGCCGGTTGCATCCGCAGCGGCCGGCGACGCTTGGGCGTGAGGGGCCGGGGAGGGCGACGTATCGAAGGGGCGGGCGGCGCTTGCCTGCCGCACCGGACGCAGGCTTGCTAGGCAGGCCAGGGCGATGGGGCTGAGCGGGCCGTCAGGGCGGGGGCGGGGCTGTTGTCGCTGCGGATTGGCTGTGATTTTAAGTAACTTATTGATTTTTAATGGTGGCGTCGACGAAGTGCCGGCCCGCGATGCCCGCCGGATCGCCTGTCGACGGCCGCTTCCCCGTCCCGGGACAACCGCATAGTTGCCGTAACTCGCTGAAGTGCCTACAATTCCGCTTCTGTCCGCCCACATCGGGCGCGGCAGGACCAAAATAACTACAGAGGAATCTGGTCATGTACGCAGTACTGGTCACCGGCGGTAAGCAATACCGCGTGATGCAAGGCGAGACGCTCCGCGTCGAGCTGCTCGATGTCGAAGCCGGCAGCGAAATCAAGTTCGACAGCGTCCTGATGCTGGGCGACGGCGAAGGCGTGAAGCTCGGCGACGCGCTCAAGGGCGCCAGCGTCACCGCGAAGGTCGTCGGCCACGGCCGCGCCGACAAGGTGCGCATCGTCAAGTTCCGCCGTCGTAAGCACCATCGCAAGCAGATGGGCCACCGTCAGCACTACACCGAAATCGAAATCACCGGCATCGCCGGTGGTGACAACAAGTAAGGAGCAGCAGCCATGGCACATAAAAAGGGCGTAGGTTCTACCCGCAACGGCCGCGACTCCAACCCGAAGTACCTGGGCGTGAAGATCTACGGCGGTCAGGCTATCGAAGCGGGCAACATCATCGTGCGTCAGCGCGGCACCCAGTTCCACCCGGGTTCGGGCGTCGGCCTCGGCCGCGACCACACCTTGTTCGCGCTGGTCGACGGCAAGGTCGAGTTCTCGACCAAGGGCCTGAAGAAGCGCCGCACCGTCAGCGTCGTCGCCGCGGAGTAATCCAGTCGCGACGCGCCGCGAGGAGCCCCGCTTCGGCGGGGTTTTTCGTTTCTGGCCGGGATCGGGAATTTGGGATCGCGGGTTCGCAAATGCGAAGGCCCGTTTCTCCACTCTCGCTACAATCCGGCTGGTCCCAGTTTTTTCGTTTCCAATCCCGAATCTCCATTTCCGAATCCCGGCTCCCATGAAACTCGTAGACGAAGCAGAAATCCAAGTCATCGCCGGCAACGGCGGCAACGGCTGCGTCGGCTTCCGTCGCGAGAAGTTCATTCCGCTCGGCGGGCCGGACGGCGGCGATGGCGGCAACGGCGGCAGCGTGTATCTGCTCGCCGACGAAAACCTCAACACCCTGGTCGATTTCCGCCATCAGAAGCAGTTCCGCGCCAAGCGCGGCGAGAACGGCATGGGGCGGCAGGCGTACGGCAAGGGCGGCGACGATCTGGTCATCACCGTGCCGGTCGGTACCGTGGTCACCAATGTCGAGACCGACGAAGTCATCGGCGATTTGACCGCGCACGGCGACCGCCTGCTGGTCGCGCGCGGCGGCAAGGGCGGTCTGGGCAACATGCATTTCAAGAGCTCGGTCAACCGCACGCCGCGCAAGGCGCTGCCGGGTTTGCCGGGCGAGGAGCGCGAGCTCAAGCTGGAGCTGAAACTGCTGGCCGACGTCGGCCTGCTCGGTTTCCCCAATGCCGGCAAGAGCACCTTGATCCGCGCGGTGTCGGCGGCGACGCCGAAGGTCGCGGATTATCCGTTCACCACCTTGTATCCGAACCTGGGCGTGGTCAGCGTCGAGGCGCATCGCAGCTTCGTGATCGCCGACATCCCCGGCCTGATCGAAGGCGCGGCCGACGGCGCGGGCTTGGGTGCGCAGTTCCTGCGCCATCTGCAGCGCACGCGTTTGCTGCTGCACCTGGTCGACATCGCGCCGATGGAGGGCGGGGTCGAGGGCGTGAGTCCGGCCGAGCAAGTGCGCGCGCTTGAGCGCGAACTGCACAAGCACGATCCGGAATTGATGGCCAAGCCGCGCTGGCTGGTGCTCAACAAGGCCGATCTGCTGCTGGAAGAAGAGCGGCAGGCCGCGGCGCAGGCGATCGTCGACGAACTGGGCTGGAAGGATCGCTGGTATCTGGTCTCGGCGATCGGCCGCGAGGGTACGTTCTCGATCATGCAGGACGTGATGGCGTTCTTCGACCGCCAGCGCGCAGAGGCCCTGGAAGCTGCGCACGCCGCCGGCGACCATGTGCCCTGAGCCGCGGGCTCGAGGCTATTCCATCGCCAACTTGCCGCGGCGCCGCACGCGCCGCAGCGCGCTCGCGCGCGACTTCAAGCTGACTTCACTCGCCGCGCCGATGATGGCGCCGATGGCAGGCTCGCGCTTTCGCTGCGAATTCGATATCGATCCGGCGCACGCGTCCGCGCGCGCGCCGCGCGCTGGCGACGCGGTCGCCGGCAAAAACCTTCAGGCAAACAAAAACCCGGCCGAAGCCGGGTTTTTGCGCGCCATGGCCCTTGCGGGCCGGGCATCAGGCCGCGGACAGCGCCTTGATGCGGGCCGACAGGCGGCTCTTGTGGCGGGCGGCCTTGTTCTTGTGGATCAGGCCACGGGAGCTGAAACGGTCGAGGATCGGCTGAGCGACGTCGAACGCGGACTTGGCACTCGCGGCGTCGTTCTCGCCGAGGGCCTTGAGCACCTTCTTGACGGCGGTGCGCAGCATCGAACGCTGGCTGGCGTTACGGGCGTTGCGCACGACAGTCTGCTTGGCGCGCTTCTTGGCGGACTTGATGTTTGCCACGAGTGGATTCCTGAAAAATTTAGGCTGTTAAGCGTTGAAGAAACTAGGCGAGGAACTACGGTTGAAAAAGCGATTCAATTCGCAGTTGCGGAAAATCAGACCCAAAAGTATGGCCGATTCAGTGGGTTGGGTCAACTGGCGGGAGGCGCGGGATGAGTAAGGGCGGCGGTTTGTTGCGCTCCTCGGTCATTTTCAGCGCCATGACCCTGATCTCGCGGGTCTCCGGGCTGGTCCGGGACCAGGTCTACGCCTGGCAATTCGGCGCCAGTCCGGCCATGGACGCGTTCTTCATCGCGTTCAGGATTCCGAACTTCATGCGCCGGATCTCGGCCGAGGGCTCGTTCTCGATGGCCTTCGTGCCGGTCCTGGCCGAGTACAAGGAGCAGCGCGACCACGCCGCGGTCAAGGAACTGGTCGACCGGGTCACCGGCACCCTGGCCGCCGCGCTGCTGGCGATGACGGCCGCCGTGGTGCTGGCCGCGCCCTGGGTGATGAAGCTGTTCGCGCCGGGCTGGGATCCGCTCAGCGAACAGTACCGGCTGGCCACCGAAATGCTCCAGATCACCTTCCCGTACGCCTTGTTCATCTCGCTGGCGTCGCTGGCCGGCGGCATTCTCAACAGTTACGAGAAATTCGCCATTCCGGCGCTGTCGCCGGTGCTGCTGAACCTGTCGATGATCGCCGCCGCGGCGTTCGCGGTGCCGCTGATGCAGCCGTTCGGGGCCAACCCGGTGCTGGCGCTGGCCTGGGGCGTGTTCTTCGCCGGCATCCTGCAACTGGGGTTCCAGCTGCCGGCGCTGGCCAAGCTCGGCTTGCTGCCGCGGCCGCGCTGGGGCGGGGCGCATCAGGGCGTGCGCAAGATCCTGCGGCTGATGGTGCCGACCCTGTTCGGCTCCTCGGTCGCCCAGGTCAATCTGCTGCTCAATACCGCGCTGGCCTCGTTCCTGATCGTCGGCAGCGTCAGCTGGCTGTATCTGACCGACCGCCTGCTGGAGTTCCCGCTGGGGATGTTCGGCGTGGCGATCGGCACGGTGATCCTGCCGCATTTGTCCAAGCGCCATGCCGCGACCGATAGCGAGGGCTATTCCAAGGGCTTGGACTGGGGCTTCCGCCTGTGCCTGCTGATCGGCATTCCGGCCTGCCTGGGGCTGGTGCTGTGCGCCGAGGCGCTGATCGCCGCGCTGTTCCAGTACGGCCGTCTGCATGCGCACGACACCGAGATGATCCGCCTGAGCCTGATGGCGCAGTCGACCGCGGTGCCGGCGTTCTTGTTGGTCAAGGTGCTGGCACCGGCGTTCTATTCGCGCCAGGACACCAAGACCCCGGTCAAGTCGGCGGTGGTCTCGGTGGCGGTGAATCTGCTTTCGACCGCGTTGCTGTTGTTGGCCGTGCTGTACCTCACCGATGCCGGCCAGGCCGCGCTGGCCAAGACCGGCAACCTGTTCCAGGCGCTCGGCGAGATCCCCGGCGCGCACGCCTGCCTGGCCCTGGCGATCGCTATCGCCGGCTGGACCAACGCCGTGCAACTGGCCTGGTATCTGCGCCGGGCCAAGGTCTACCGGCGCCAGCCGGGCTGGGGCCGGTTCCTGCGCCAGATCGGCGTCGCCAGCGTGGCGATGACGGTGGTGGTGCTGAGCCTGCTGTGGCTGTGGCAGGGCTGGACCGTGTGGCCGTGGTGGGAGCGTCTGCTCAAGCTGGCGGTGGTGGTCGGCGCCGGCGGCGGCGCCTATGGCGCGGCGTTGTGGCTGCAAGGCATCCGCCTGCGCGATCTGCGCGGGCATTGAGGCCGGAATCCGGCGATGGCGGCGATGTGCCGCCATCGTCCGCGAAACGACGCCCTGAATGCCGTTGAGACTTGCGGCCGGCGGCTATACTTCATGGTTGAGCAGTGAGTGTAGAGGAGTGAGGAGTGAGCGCAGCAAGGGTTTCCGCTCTCTCCTCGCTCCTGGCTCCTCTACACTCGATTCCTTCCTTCGAGCATGTCCCGGCCAGTCCGGGGCCCCACGCCAGAACCTTAATGAGCAGGCTGTTTCGTGACGTCGATAGCGGGCCGCGATGCCCGCACGGCAGTGTGGTCTGCATCGGCGCCTTCGATGGCCTGCACCTTGGGCATCGCGCGCTGGTGCGCCACACGGTTTCGCGCGCGCGCGCGCTGGACGTGCCGGCGGTGGCGCTGAGTTTCGAACCGCTGCCGCGCGAGTTTTTCGCCCCCAAGGCGCCGCCGCCGCGGTTGCTGCTGCCCCGGGCCAAGGCCGAGGGGCTGCTGGCGCTGGATGCCGATCAGGTCGGCCTGCTGCGCTTCGGCAAGCAGCTCAGCGGCTGGAGCGCCGAGGAGTTCGTCGAGCGCGTGCTGGTGCGGCGTCTGGCCGCGCGCGAGGTCTGGGTCGGTCCGGAGTTCCGTTTCGGCAAGGCGCGCGGCGGCGACATCGCGCTGCTGCGGCGGATGGGCGAGACGGCCGGTTTCAGCGCGCACGAGATCGAGCCGGTGCACCTGGACGGCGAACGCGTGTCCAGCACCCGCATCCGCGAAACCATCCTGGCCGGCGATTTCGCCGCCGCGGCCGCCTTGCTCGGCCGTCCTTACGCGATCGGCGGGCATGTGGTGCGCGGCCAGCAACTGGGCCGCACGCTCGGATTCCCCACCGCCAACCTGCGCTTCGGCGGCAAGACCCCGGCCTTGTCGGGCATCTACGCGACCTGGGTGCACGGCATCGGCGAGCATCCGCGTGCGTCGGTGTCCAGCCTGGGCACGCGGCCGACCGTGGCCGGCGTCGAGCCGTTGCTGGAAGCGCATCTGTTCGATTTCGACGGCGACCTGTACGGTCGCAGGATCGAGGTCGAGTTCGTAGCGCACCTGCGCGCCGAGCTCAAGTTCCCCGATCTGGCTTCGCTGACCGAGCAGATGCACCGCGACGCCGCGCAAGCGCGCGAGCTGTTGCGGCTGGATGCGCAGCGTCGCCCGCAGTACGCGTCCGCCGTTGCTACCGAAACACCCACCGACACTCGACGTGCTGCCACGTCGCCGACTCAGGCCGCCAGCGCGGCCGAGAAAACTGCCTGAGACCCGCTGTGACCAACGATCCGAGCCAACCCGCACCCGGCAATCAATACAAGGCCACCTTGCTGTTGCCGGCGACCGACTTCCCGATGCGCGGCGACCTGCCCAAGCGCGAGCCGGAAACCCTGGCGCGCTGGGAGGGCGAGGGCCTGTATCAGCGAATTCGCGAGAAAACCGGCGGCCGCGAGCGCAGCTTCATCCTGCATGACGGCCCGCCGTTCGCCAACGGCGAGATCCACATCGGCCACGCGCTCAACAAGGTGCTCAAGGACATCGTGGTCAAGTCCAAGCTGTTGTCCGGCTTCGACGCGCCTTACGTGCCGGGCTGGGATTGCCATGGCCTGCCGATCGAGCACAAGGTCGAGAAGGAATTCGGCCGCGTCGGCGACAAGCTCGACGCCGCCCAGTTCCGGGCCAAGTGCCGCGCTTACGCCGCGACCCAGATCGATCTGCAACGCCGCGACTTCAAGCGTCTGGGCGTGGTCGGCGATTGGGACAACCCGTACCTGACCATGGATTTCCGCTACGAGGCGGACATCATCCGTTCGCTGGCGAAGATCGTCGAGCGCGGCCACCTGCTGCGCGGCTCCAAGCCGGTGCATTGGTGTTTCGACTGCGGCTCGGCGCTGGCCGAGGCGGAGATCGAATACCAGGACAAGGAATCGACCCAGATCGACGTCGGCTACGTGGCCAAGCACGCGCGCGGCCTGGCCGCGGTGTTCGGTGCGGCGGTCGATGAGGACACCCTGATCGCGGTGCCGATCTGGACCACCACGCCGTGGACGCTGCCGGCCAGCTTGTCGGTCACCGTCGGTCCCGAGCTCGACTACGTGTTGGTCGAAGGCCCCAAGCGCGCCGACGGCGGCCGCCGCTTGCTGGTGCTGGCCGAATCGCTGGCCGAGCGCGCGCTCAAGCGCTATGGCGTCGAGGAAGTGGTCGTGCACGGCCGCGCCCGCGGCGTCGAACTGGAAGGCCAGCGCTTGCAGCATCCGTTCTACGCCGAGCGCGAGTTGCCGGTGTTGGTGGACGGCTACGTGTCGGCCGAAGACGGCACCGGCATCGTCCACAACGCGCCGGGCCACGGCCAGGAAGACTATGCGGTCGCGCTGAAGTACGGCCTGCTCAAGGACTACACCCCGGCCCAGTTCAACCCGGTGGACGCACGCGGCCGTTACCTGCCGTCGACGCCGCCGGCCGATGAGCACACCCTGGCCGGCGTGCACATCTTCAAGGTCGATCCGATCATCCTGGAGGTGCTCAAGGCGCACGACGTGCTGTTGGCGTCGGGCCGGCTCAAGCACAGCTATCCGCATTGCTGGCGCCACAAGACGCCGGTGGTGTTCCGCGCCACGCCGCAGTGGTTCATCTCGATGGAGCAGGCCGGCCTGCGCCGCGACGCGCTCGCCGCGATTCCCGGCGTGACCTGGGTGCCGGGCTGGGGCGAGGCGCGCATCTACAACATGATCGAAGCGCGTCCGGACTGGACGATCTCGCGCCAGCGCCATTGGGGCGTGCCGATCGCGCTGTTCTTCGATCGCGAAAGCGGGCAGCCGCATCCGCGCACGGTGGAGATCATGCGTCAGGTCGCCGACGCGGTCGAACGCGAGGGCGTGGAAGCGTGGTACGCGATGAGCGCCGAGCAGTTGCTCGGCGAGGATGCGGCGAACTACGAAAAGGTCACCGACATCCTCGACGTCTGGTTCGACTCCGGCGCCAGCCACGAATGCGTGTTGGCCCAGCGCCCGCAGGACGGGCTGCGCAAGCCGGCCGATCTGTATCTGGAGGGCTCCGACCAACATCGCGGCTGGTTCCACAGCGCGCTGCTCAGCGGCGTGGCGATGGACGGCGTGGCGCCGTACCGGCAGGTGCTGACCCACGGCTTCACCGTCGACGAGAACGGCCGCAAGCAGTCCAAGTCGCTGGGCAATGTGGTGGTGCCGCAGACGGTCATCGATGCGATGGGCGCCGACGTGCTGCGCCTGTGGGTCGCTTCGACCGACTTCAGCGCCGAGATGTCGGTGTCGGACAAGATCCTCAAGCAGAGCGGCGACGTTTACCGCCGCATCCGCAACACCGCGCGCTTCCTGCTGGGCAACCTCAACGGGTTCGACCCGGCCCGGCATCTGCTGCCGTTGAACGAAATGGTCGCGCTGGACGCCTGGATCGTGCACCGCGCGGCCGAATTGCAGGATCGCATCGCTTCGGCCTACGAGCGTTACGACTTCGCCGAGATCGTGCAACTGCTGTCGAATTTCTGCAGCGTCGACCTGGGCTCGTTGTACCTGGACGTGACCAAGGACCGCCTGTACACGATGCAGGAAAACTCGCCCGGCCGGCGTTCGGCGCAGAGCGCGATGTATCGCATCGCCGAAGCGTTCGTGCGTTGGATCGCGCCGGTGCTGGCGTTCACCGCCGACGAAATGTGGCGCCACCTGCCGGCCAACACCGAGCATGGCCCGCGCGAGGACAACGTGCTGTTCACCACCTGGTACGACGGCTTGGCCTTGTTGCCCGCCGACGCGGCCTTGTCGGATGAGGACTTCAAGCGTTTGCTGGCGTTGCGCGACAACGTCGCCAAGACGCTCGAACCGATGCGCGCGGCGGGCCAGATCGGCGCGGCGCTGGAAGCGGAAATCTCGCTGCGTTGCGGCGTCGCCGACCAGAACTGGCTGGCGCCGCTGGCCGACGAACTGCGCTTCTTGTTCATCAGCGGCGACGTGGAAGTGATCGCCGACGATGAGATCAAGGACATCGCCGTGCTCGCGGCCAAGACCGGCAAGAGCAAGTGCGTGCGTTGCTGGCATTACCGCGCCGACGTCGGCGCCGATGCCGGCCATCCCGAGCTGTGCGGGCGTTGCGTGAGCAACGTGGCCGGCGAGGGCGAGGTCCGGCATTGGTTCTGATGCGAGATCGCTGCGCGCGCGGCGTCGTTGCCGTGCGTGTGGTTTCCAACTGATGTTTTCGACTTTCTTCGTTTTCGCAGACTGCAGGCCCCATGACCGATACCGCACATAAACCCGGCAAGAACGCGCTCGTCTGGCTGATCGTTTCGGTCGTGGTGATCGCGCTCGACCAGTGGAGCAAGGCCTGGGTGTTGGCGTCGCTGCCCGAATACACGCCGGTGCCGGTGATCGACGGGTTCTGGAACTGGTACCGCAGCTACAACACCGGCGCGGCTTTCAGCTTCCTCAGCGATGCCGGCGGCTGGCAGAAGTATTTCTTCATGGTGCTGGCGGTCGGGATCAGCGGCTTGCTTGCGAGCTGGCTGGCGCGCACCGAACGCGGCGACTGGAAGACGGCGTTGCCGTATGCGCTGGTGATCGGCGGGGCGATCGGCAATGTGATCGACCGCCTGATGCATGGGCACGTGGTCGATTTCATTCAGTGGTATGTGGGCGAGTATCACTGGCCTTCGTTCAATATCGCCGACTCGGCGATTGTGGCGGGGGCGATCGGGATTGCTGCGTATGGGTTGTTTGCGGGCAAGTCCGACGGTGATCGGCGGCCGGGTACGGGTAAGGCTTGAGGTTTGCTGGGTGAGGGCAAACCAGCCGCGACGACGGCCCCAAGCCCCAACCACCCCATCTCGCCCCCACTGAGATGGAATCCCCCGTTCCGGCAACCGCACCGATACCGCGACGCCGCCTTTCCGCCACAGGAGTACAATCGCGTCCCATGGACGTCCTGCTAGCCAACCCCCGCGGCTTCTGCGCCGGCGTCGATCGCGCGATCGAAATCGTCAAGCGCGCCATCGAAACCCTCGGCGCGCCGATCTACGTGCGCCATGAAGTCGTGCACAACCGCTTCGTCGTCGACGACCTCAAGCACCGCGGCGCGGTCTTCGTCGAAGAGCTCGATGAAGTCCCCGACGGCGCGACGGTGATCTTCAGCGCCCACGGCGTGTCCAAGGCGGTGCGCGAGGAGGCCGAGCGGCGTCAGCTGAAGGTGTTCGACGCGACCTGTCCGCTGGTCACCAAGGTGCACCTGGAAGTCTCGCGCCATTGCCGCGCCGGCCGCGACGTGATCCTGATCGGCCACGCCGGCCACCCCGAGGTGGAAGGCACCATGGGCCAGTGGCGGCGCGAAGCCGGCAGCGGCCGGATCTATCTGGTCGAGGACGCCGAAGACGTTCAGCGCCTGCAAGTCGATCAGCCCGAGAACCTGGCCTACACCACCCAGACCACCTTGTCGGTCGACGATACCCGCAGCGTGATCGAAGCGATGCGGCGCAAATTCCCAGCGATCCAGGGCCCGCGTCACGACGACATCTGCTACGCCACCCAGAATCGCCAGGACGCGGTCCGCGAACTGGCGGCGCAGTGCGATCTGGTGCTGGTGGTCGGTTCGGTCAATAGCTCCAATTCCAACCGTTTGCGCGAGTTGTCCGAGCGCGAGGGCGTGGAAGCGCATTTGATCGACGGTGCGGTCGAGATCGATCCCAAGTGGGTGCTGGGCCGCAAGCGCATCGGCGTCACCGCCGGCGCGTCGGCGCCGGAAGTGCTGGTGCGCGGGGTGATCGAGCGCTTGCATGAGCTGGGCGCCGAGCGCGTGCGCGAGCTCGATGGCGAGCTTGAGGACATGGTGTTCGCGTTGCCTAAGGAATTGCGGCTGCAGTTGGTCAGCTGAGAAGGCTTGCGGTGGGGCCGGTGGGAACGCCGGTCCTGCAGCGAATCGTTGGAACCGATCCAGGCCCGCGAATGCGGGCCTTTGTTTTTTGTATTTCTGTTCGAGCTGCCGGGCTCTGTCGCTAGGGTGAGACTCGCCGGCAAAGAGGGGGGCCGGTAGTTGTAAGAGCAAAATCAAAATGGATTCCGGCTTTCGCCGGAATGACGGGCTGGGAAGGGGCTGCGCCGTTTCTGGTGGGGCCAAATGTTAGGGGTGAACCGTCGATCCGTTGCGTCGCGGATGTCTCTGCGTGTCTGCGGATGCGCGCGCGCTCGCCGCAGCGCCTAACGCATTCGAGTGCCGGGCCAGCCCGATGAGCTTTGGTCTTCGCGGAATGGCTAATTGACAACGTTGTCTAAACTGCGCCAGATTTGTCCGCTGCAATCGACCACCAACACTCAGTCATAGACAAAAGGATGACACCATGGGGCGGCATCGGATTGTTTTGGTTAGCGTTCTTGCTGCATCGATTTCTCTCGCCGGCTGCGGTCCCAAGACCGACCCGGCGGCCGAACAGGCAGCCAAACCGGCTGAAACCAAGCCCGCCGAGCCTGCCGCCGCCGCGGCGACCGCGCCGGTGTTTTTCGACGATTTCAATTACCCGGATCTGGCCGCGTTCCAGGGCAACGGCTGGAAGGTAAGAACCGAAACCGGCCACCCCGGCATCAAGGGCGCGACCTGGTCGGCGCAGGGTTTGTCGTTCCATGCCGATATCCCGGACACCGAGGCCGGCGCGGTCCGGATGAGCTCGGTCACCAACGGCACCGGCGAGAAAACCCGCCACACCCAGTTCTGCCACGCGCGCAAATATCGCGAAGGCACTTACGCCGCGCGGATCTTCTTCCGCGATCAGCCGAGCTTCGGGCCCGACGGCGATGAGGTCATCCAGACCTTCTATGCCATCAGCCCGCTGAAGGCGCCGATGGACAAGAACTACAGCGAGACCGATTTCGAGTACCTGCCCAACGGCGGCTGGGGCGAAAACGCCAAGCCAGCGATGTGGACCACCAGTTGGGACACCTTCCAGCTGGAGCCGTGGACCAAGGTCAACGAGTTCTCGCGCAAGGAAGGCAGCTACGCCGGCTGGCACACCCTGGTGCTGACGGTCGCCGACAAGAAGCTGCGTTACTACGTCGACGGCGAGTTGTTCTCCGAACACAGCAGCGCCGTGTATCCGGAGGATTTCATGTCGATCAACTTCAACCTGTGGTTCATGCCCAAGGGCGCGGACGGCTCGCAAGGGCCGGTCGCCTCGCCGGAAATGCGCGAGTATCAGGAAGACATCGACTGGGTGTTCTTCCAGGAAGGCGTGGCGATCACTACCGCGGATGTGGAGGCGCAAGTCGCCGGCATGCGCGGGAAGAAGGTGGCTCATGTCGACAACGTCAAGGAGCAGAATCCGGTGTTGCCTTCGCCCTGCGGGCTTTGATCGGGTCTGGATTCTTGCGTGAGAGAAAGGCCTCGCGATAGCGGGGCTTTTCTTTTCCGGGGAGTTGCCGGCGGTTGGGTTTTTCTTGCGTTTATCGGCAAGAAAAAGGCCCCGCGATGGCGGGGCTTTTCTTTTCCGGGAAGCTGCCGGCCGTTGGATTGTTGGCCGGGCGGTTGGGTTCTTCTTGTGCTTATCGGCAAGAAAAAAGCCCCGCGGTGGCGGGGCTTTTCTTTCCGGGAAGTTGCCGGCCGTTGGATCGTTGGCCGGGCGGTTGTTTTCTTCTCGGGGTTACGTGGTGCCGGAAATAGGAATCGAACCTACGACCTACGCATTACGAATGCGCCGCTCTACCAACTGAGCTATTCCGGCGAAGGACGGCAATTCTAGGCGGCCGGGGCCTGGGCGGTCAATTCTGGGGAAATCGGCGCTGTCCCGCCGCGCCGGGCCCGGTTTGGCGATTTCGCCGCACCGGGCCGACCAGGGACTCAGGGCGTCGGGTCCAATCGCAGCTGCGCCTGCACGCTTGCTCCGTTGCCCGCGGAGACATGCAGGGTGTATTCGCCATCCGCCGGCAGGGCCGGCAAATCGGCGTTGAACGCGGCGGCGGTGGAGGTCCTGGAGTCCAAGACGGCGCCGCCGGGCGTGCGCACGACGTACTGGACCGCGGCGCCGGCCGGGACGGTGGCTTGTCCGCTCACCGCCAGGGTCAGGCCTTGTCCGCTGGCGCCGCTGAAGCTCAGTTCGCCGGGTTGGCCGCTGCGCAGCTGCAACGGCTGCGGTTGGCCGGGCACGAGCGCGCCGGTGCTCGGCGTGCTCAGGATCGCGTCGACGGCGAAATGCGGCGGGCCGTTGGGGGCGACGTTGGCCAGGGCGGCGTAGTAGCGGCCGGGGGCGAGGCCGTTGAGCGGCAATACGCAGCCCAGGCGGTCGGCTCCGCATTCGACCTCGATGCTCGGCATGCCTTCGCGTTCGATCCGCAACTCGTAGCCGGGCACTTGCCGCGGCTCGACCGCGACGATGCTCAGGTACATCCGCGGCTGCGCGTCGACGTCGAAAGTGAACATCAACGGTTGCCCGGCGAACTGGGTGGCCATGCGCAACGGGTCGCCGTCGACGTTCAGATGGCCGAGGTTTTCGTTGAGGTTGAGCTGCACCTGCGCGCTCATGGTGTCGCCCTGGACCGGGTCGATCAGCAGGCTGTACTCGCCGGTCTGCTCAAGCGGGCCGAAGCGCAGGAACGCGCCGGCATTGGATTCGCCGCGGCTCACCAGACGGCCGTCGGGGCCTTGCACGGTGTAGCTGAAGCTGTGCTCCGGCAGCGGGCCCGGCGGCAGCGAGGCATGGCTGTGATCGGTGATCGCCAAGGTCAAGTCTTGGCCTTGGCTGGCTTGGAAGCGATAACGCGCGTTCTGGCCCCAGCGATCGATCACGGCTTGCAGGGGTTGGGCGAGCGCGAGGGTGTGCAACTGATCCGAGCTCAGGGTCGCACGCAAGCCGTAAGCGGTCTGAGTGCTGAGTGGAATGATTTCCGCCCAGTAATAGCCGGCGTCCAGGTTGGGCAGATTGATCGCACAACCGCCCATGCGCCCTTCGCAGGTGGTACTGGCAAGCACCGCGTTGACGGTCTTGCGCACGGTGACGGCGAGCGCGCCGTTGCCGGCCGACACGCCTTCGAGTTGATCCAGACCCAGTCCCAGGTTGGCGCCTTGCTCGACCCGGAAGTTCAGATACATCGCCTGGCCGGGGATTTGATTGCGCAGCGTGCGCGGTTCGCCGTCGGCGACCAGGGGCGCGCTGGTGTCGTAGGGAATGGCGATGTTCGCGGTCGCCAAAGCGGCCTGTTCGGGATCGACGAACACGCTGTAGTAGCCGCTGTCGGGCAGGTTGCGGAAGCTGAGGCCGCCGGTGCCGTTGGCGCCGACCGAGTTGCTGGTCAGCACGGTGCCGTCGGGTTTGCGCACGCTGTAGGCGACCGTGGCGCCGGCCGGTTGGGTGAGTTGATCGCGCACGCTCAGATTGAGGTTGTCGCCGGCACGGGCTTCGAAATACAGCGCTGCGTTTTGGCCGCGGCGGGTGAGCTGCAACGCAAACGGCGTATCGCCGCGGCGCAGCGGTGCGCCCAGGTCTTCGCTGGCGGTCGCGCGGAATTGCATCGGGCCGGCGCCCGCCGGCGGAACCACTTCGACGCGGTAGAGGTCTTGCGCGAGCGTCGGCAGGTTCAAGTCGCAGCTTTCTTGCTGCGGCGCCGCCGGGCAAGTCTTGGAGTGCACGATGCTGCCATCGGCGCGCTTGACCGTAACGGTCGGCGGCTGGGTGGTTCCGGCGATGCTCATCTCGGTCAGGCCCAGGCCCAGCCCCCATGCATTGGCCGAACCGGAGGTGTCGAGGAAAAAGGTCATGGATTCGCCGGGGAGCCGGGTGCTCATCTCGGCCGTCGGTCCGCCGACTTGAGCGGTGACGATATGGTTGTTGAGTTCGAACCGGGCGCTGACGGTTTCGCCGTACTTCGGATCGACCCGCAACGAGTAACGGCCGGCGGGCAGGCCCAGCAAAGACATCTGAGTCGGGCCGGGGACCGTCGTGGTCTGTTGCGGCGAGCCGTTGGGCGAATACAGGGTGTAGACGATCGGGCGCTGAGCCGGCGCGGTGGTTACGCCGGAGATGCTCAGGTTGGAGCTCTGGTTCGGATCGAAGTCGAAGTCGACGAAGCCATTCTGACCGGGGCGCAGGTCGAGCGCTTTGGAGCCTGCGGTGGTGAGTTCGATCCGCTTTTGCGAGCTCAGGTGCGCGGTGTAGCTAAGCGTGCCCGACCCGGAAGAGGGCGTGCCGAACTGAGCGATATACATGCCGGCCGGCAGGCCGGAGATGTTCAAGCGGCAGCCGCCGTTGTACGGCACGCACTGATCCGAAACCAGGCTCGGCCCGCCGGCGCCGGCGCGCAAACTAAGGGTGACCGGGCCGCTGCCGTTGCTCAATCCGCTGACGCCCAGGCTGAGCTGGGCGTTCGCTTCCAGGTCCATCGTCAACAACGAGCCGATCGCCACGCGCTCGCGGATGCGCGGCTCGCCGTCGACGAGCAGCTGATTGCTGGGGCCGGTGGAGACGCTGACGGTGGCGGTTTCACCGTAAATCGGTTCCAGCAGCAAGGTGTAAGTGCCGGTCACCGGAAAAAACGGGCCGATCAGCGCATCGCTGGCGCTGGTGAAGCGGCCGGTGACCAAGCTGCCGTTGGGGGCATACAAGGTGTACGCCATGTCGCGACCGGCCGGCGTGGTGCGTTGACCGGTGGTACGGATGCCCATATTGGCGGTCGTGCTGGCGGTGGCGTTGAACGTGACGCGCGCGTTCTGGCCGCGGCGGGTCAGGCTGATGCTGACCGGCGAACTGGTGACCGACATGGTCGCGGTGCGGTCGCGGCTGAGCGTGGCGGTGAACTTGAGCGTGGCGCCCGCGGGCGGCAGCAGTTGTGCGGTGTAGCTGCCGCTCTGCCCCAGATTGAACGCGCAGCCGCCGAACGCGACCGGGCAGGGGATGCTGGCGACTACCGTGCCGAAGCGACGTATGGTCAGCGTGGCGGGGGCGGTCGAGCCTGGAGTTTGCAGCGGGCCGATACCCAAGCCGAAATTGCCGGTGCCGAGGTTGAAGCTCACTTCGCCCGGAATGTCGGGAGTGAGCGTTTCCACTGTGCCCGGCGCGCCGTCGGGGGTGATAGCGACCGATGTGGCCATGGTGGCGGCGCTTGGCGCGGGAACGGATGCGGATTTCGCGGCCGGCGCGGCGGCGATCGACGCGGCCGGGCGAACTGTGGCGTTAGCGGCGGTGCGCGTCGGCGCGCGGGTGGTGTCGCTGATTGCGTCGGCGCGCGCGCCCGCAGTTTCGAAATCGATCAACGTCGTCGCCAACGCCTGGCCGTTGCGCGCGTGCACGCCGTCGATCAACAGCGAATACGCGGCATTGGCCTGCAGCCGTTGTTGCGGCGCGACGAACAACAAGCGTCCGGCTTCGGCCGGAGTGACCCGCACCGCGGCGAAACCGCCGGGGCCGAGCAGGGTGATGTTGGCGCGGTTGAGTTCGCTGGCGCGCAGCGGTTCGCTGAAACGCAGCGACAAGCGCGCGTCGGTGGCCACGCCACGGCTCTGGTTGCGCGGCGTGGAGGCGACCAGACGCGGCGCTTGCGCGGTTGCCGCGTTCTGCATGGCGGCTGCTGCGGCGAAACTTTCCTGGGCCGGGTCGTAGAGTTGGTCCTGCGCCAACTTGCGCCCTTGGCCGTCGACGCCTTCGAACAGACGCACGCGGCCGTCGGCTTCCAATCGGCTGCGATGGCCCAGGCGCGCCGGAGCGAGGCGGCCGCTGGCCAAGGTCGCGGCGCTGCCGCGTTCGTCCCACAGTTCGGCTTTGGCGACGCCGACGGCGCCGGGCATCCAGCCGCCGGTAATCAACAGACGACCGTCGCTGAGCACGGTCGCGGCGTGGCCGGCGCGCGGCGACAGATTCAAACCCGCGGTCGGCGTCAGCGTGCGCGAATCCGGATCGAACCACAGGCCGGTCGATTGCGGCCGGTTGTTGCCGTCGACACCGCCCCAGATCAACACCCGGCCGCTGGGCAGCAGGCTCACGCTGGCCAGCCGTCGCGGCGAGCTCAGCGGCCAGCGCCGCAGCACCGCGCCGTTGTCGCGATCCTCGATCAACTTCAGCGCGCTGCCGTCGCGTTCCAGCACCAGCCAGCGTCCGTCGGGCAGTTGCGCGCGCGCCTCGCGCGGGTTCAGCGCCAACGCGCGCGCCAGTTGCGGCGGCAGCGGTTCCAGCGCCGCGTTGGCGTCGCCAGTACCCAACACGATCGCGCTGGTGGTCAGGCACAACGCCAGCGCGGCGCCGCACCAAGCCCAACGCTTAGCTAGTCCCTGCGGTAAAGGCCTCATGGCTCGTTCCTTGTGGTGTTTGTCTGGGCGCGAGGGCCGCGATTGCGCGGCCCCAAAAAGATCACCCCGGTTGCCCGGGGTGATGTGTTGCGGTTACCAGCGATAGTTCAGACCCAGTTGCGCGCCGGTGTCCTTGTAGTCGTTGCGTCCCTGTATCAGGCTCACGTTGCCCCAGCCGCCCCAACCGCTGCCGAACTGCGCTTGCACGCCAAGCTTGGCTTCGTACAACTCCTTCGGCAGTTCCAGTTCGACCTTGCTGCCGTCGAAGGCGATCTGGTTGCGTTCGTCGTTGTTCCACCAGTTCAAGGTGAGGAACGGCTGCATGCGGCTGGTGGCCGCGCTGTCGGTGTGCGCGTAGAAGCGCAGGCCGACGCGGCTGGTCAAACCGCCGGCCTTGATGTCGTCGACGCGGGTGCCGTTGGCTTCGGCGTGGCTGTCGGAGGAGTAGTCGGTGTGGATCAGCTGCACCTGCGGTTCCAGGTACATGATGAAGCCGCCGTTGGGGTTCAGCACGAAGGCGTAGCCGGCTTCCAGCGATGCGCTCCAGGCTTCGGACTTGTACTTCTCTTCGTCGAGCAGATCGCCGCGCACCTTGTGGTCGTAGCGGCCGTATTGCAGCGCGCCGTCGATGTACAGGCCGGCCGAATCGGTGGCGTTGGCGAACCAGGTGCCGTAGAAGCCGAGGTTGTAGCCGTCGACCTTGCCCTTGGCGTGGTAGCCGATGATTTCCGAGTCGACCTTGGTGTCGGCGCGGCCGGTGCCGGCCATCACGCCGATGTGGAAGCGGTTGTCGCCGCTCCAGATGCCGATATCGCCGCCGACTTGCAGCACTTGGGTGTCGGTGGAAGTTTCCAGCTGCTGCAGACCGGCGTGACCGTCGATCTTGCGGCTGACCACGCGGGTCCACGCGGAGAAATCGCGGTCGCCCAGATCCGAGTAGGTGGTTTCGCTGCTGCGGTCTTGCAGGGAGTGCTGGAACATCGACACCGCGGCCGCCTGATTGGCGAGGTAGGCGCCGGTTTCGGGGCGGTAGATCATGCCGGGCGGGGTGGGGCGCGGGCCGGTGGGGTTGCCGGGGTTGCCAGGGTTACCCGGATTGCCGGGGTTACCAGGGTTGCCGGGGTTTCCGGGATTGCCCGGGTTACCGGGATTGCCAGGGTTGCCCGGATTTCCAGGATTGCCAGGGTTACCCGGATTGCCGGGATTTCCAGGATTGCCGGGGTTACCCGGGTTGCCCGGGTTGCCCGGATTTCCGGGGTTGCCAGGATTGCCCGGGTTGCCGGGATTGGTCGGATCCAACTGCGAGCGCAGATACCAATCGCCGTCGTTCGGATCGGCAATGCCGCCTTTGTTCAACAGATACTCGTAGGCGCCGGCCACAACGCGTCCATTGAGGGCGAAGGTGCCCTCGGAGGCGCCATCGACCTGCACCACCTGGATGCCGTTGGTCGTCAATGCGCCAGTGCCACCGGCGTTGGTGACCGTCACCTTGGTCGAACCGCTGGTGTCGCCTTTCACGATCAGCTTGTCTGTCTGCGATGCGTCATCGCCGAGCGCGGTGTTGATCAACAAGGTGCCGCCGTCGCCGATGTGATCGCCGCTTACGGTCAACGTCTTGAAACCGCCCGTGGCCGGTGCGGCGAAGGCGACTACGCCGCCGCCGTTAGCGCCTCCACCCAGAGTCAATGCGGATACCAGCGAATTGCCGGTCACGGTCCAGCGACCGCCGTCGGACACTGACAACTGGCGCACCGCGTCGGAAGCGCCTTCCCAACGAGCGTTGTTGAGCACGATCACGTCGACGTTGTTCTCGAGGACGCCGTCACCGTCGGTGTCGGGCGTGCCGTGTACCGAAGTAGAGAACTTGATGTCGCCGAAGGCGGTGGAACCCGTATCCAACGACAGCGAAGTCGATGTCCGTTCATTCTGCACCGATATCAGTCGACCGTTGCCACCGACGATCGAAGAGTTGCTCGCCAACGTGATTTTCGAAGTAGGAATCGGAACTGGATCCATCGGGTCGTAGTTATACGAGATGACGATTGCGTCGCCACCAGTGGTCTTCAGATAAGAGTCCTCCTCCATGGTCAGATCGCCGTCATGCAGATAAGCGCCGCCGAGGTTGGCATTGCCGTTCGCGTCGATCTGGGTGGACTTCATTTTGATCTCGCCGAAGCGGCTGCCTGCCCGATCGCCGATCACCTCAAGGGCATAGCCCTCATTAACCGAGATATTCATCTTGCTCGACAGTACTTCGGCTTTACCGCCTTCGGCCTCGATGCCGATCAGGGACATGCCCGACGCGTTCATCGTGACTTCGTTGATCGATAGTTCCCCACGGTTTTCCGCGCTGAAGAACGCACCTAAGCCCGTGTCGTTGGATACATGGGTGAAGACGGCTGTGGCGACGTCTACCTTGCCGCCACCCGCTGCGTAGACTGTGCCGGTGTGATTTTCGCCGTCGGTGATCTGCAAGGACGAGCCAACGCCTTGAGCGCTGCCCACGCCGTTGAGGGTCGACTTATCGAACAGGAGCGTGCCGCCGGCATCGACCAGCACCGAGCCGTTCGCAGTCACGTTTTCCATGATCGCGGTACTGGCGGAAATGTACGCGGCATGGCCGGAGGCAATGGACGAGATGCCATTGTTGGCGGTCAGCGTGCTGTTGGTGATGGTGCTGTTTGCGCTGGTGCTATTGAGCACATACAACGCGTGAGACCCCGCCCCCTTGGCATTGATCTGAGCGTTGTCGGACATGAGGACGCGATTCTGGGCAAAGATGCCATGGGCCCTCACGCCCAGGGTTTCGATGTTGACGTTGTTCGCCGTAATGTTGCTGCCACGGGCGAAGATGCCGTGCGATCCATCGCCTGCGGTGCGGACGATGAAGTCGTTCACGGCAATGGGGCCGCCGTCGACGAAGATGGCGTGGGCGTTCAGTCCGTTGGTGCGTACGGTGATCTGCGCGGCATTGGCGGGATGGCGGGTGATGGCGCCAGTCAAGGTCGTCCACAGCGCGTACTCACCTGGGTCGTTGGTGAGATATTCGGTGTCGGTCAGATTGATGACCCCGAGGCTCGCATGCTGCTGCCCACTGACCGCCCCCGCCGCGCAAGGCGCGAGCAAAGCGGTGGCCAGGGCCGAAGCCAACACGCATTTCCTGAGCGAAACATTACAAGCCATTGCGGTACCACTCCTTTGAGTTCGCGTTCGAACGCTGGAACAAACTGAAGACCAGCGCCGCGGATGCGCGATGGCGCGCACGGCGGCGTGATCTGGGTAGATGCGGGGTCCGCGGATCCCGAAGGTTCGGGAGCGGATGGGCGCTAGGTCTTAGCGAGCGGCCTGTCATGGCCTGGGTGCGGCTTCCTTGCGGTACGTCCTCCGTGTGACTTTCCCCTTGACCGCAGCCCCCTGCGGCGTTGCTTTTATACTGGCAAAAGCGTAGCCGGATCAAGGCGAAACCGGCATTTTTTGTGGTTTCCACGGCATCGATGAGACGCCGGGAAGGGCGGTCTGGCGGGGCTGGACGGCCTGGGGCACCGAGGCCGTGGCGACGGGCCGGGGAGGCAATTCGGCGGTGGGTCCGGCAGGGGGGCAGGGGTGCCCAAGGCACTGCGGATCCGGAAAACGACCGGGCGAGGTTTCCGCTGTTTGGGCGGCCGGGCGGCGGAGCCGTCGAACGGCCCGACCCGACCCGACCCGACCAGGCTAGGCTAGGCAAGGCCTGGCCTATGCCAGGTCGGCGACCGGGCGCCACCGGAGACGGGCGGAGTTCCGCGAGCGTCGCCAGGCCGAGCCGTAGCGGCCGGGCGAACGCCGACGTCCGCGCTCAACGGACAGCGCGGTCGGAGCCGATGCCGATGCCGATGACCAACCCGACCAACGCCACGCCGAATTTGCGACCCCTCGCGCACCGCCGACGTCGCAGTCCACGCGACCGCAACCCCGCACACTGTGCCCAACAGGGCGTTTGTCATCAGCGTGCATAGAAGGTGAACTCAAACTGGTCCTGGCCTGCGGTTTCACCAATTGGCCATTCCTTTTTCACCTTTTTTTATCGGACGGATCGACACCATGCGCCGGCTTGCGGATCAACAGCAAAGGCACTGACGAAAATGCGCGTAGACGTATTCGTGGTAGGCGACGATGAGGGCTATGTGGTGGCTCCGTCCGACAGCTGGCTGCCCCTGGACGAAATGAAAGCGCTCGGCGCGCTGCGCTTCGGCTGGACCATCGACACCGCGATGGCCATGCCCAAGCTGGACTGGCATGCGATCGCCAACGACATCGACGCGCGCGGCTACAGCATCGTCGCCGCCTACGACGTCGGCGGCTTGTTGGCGCGGCCGCAGCAGAGTTTGTATGCGATCTATCCCGAACAGCATCGGCCGCATCGGCCGATGGCGGCTTGAGCGGTCGGCGGCTGGTGCATTGGCTGCGGATGGTTTCGGCGTAGATGCGGTGTCGCGGTAGCGGCTCGCGCCGCTCCTGCAAGGTCTTCGGATCGATCTGGGCCACCTGTAGGAGCGGCGCGAGCCGCGACCGCGGACGATGCGAACACCGCGAAAGCCACCCTCGGACGAAGTCGATGTCCCGACACGCGTAGGAATCCGCCGCGCCTTCGTGTCCCGTCTCGCACGATGCGACCGCCAGCGGCTAAAGTGCGGCTTGATTCCGCTCGCAGTCGTCGCCCGCCCGTGTCCAATCTGCCCAAGTCGTCCAGCAAGTCCGCCGCCGGCAAGGCGCGCACCGCCTATGTGTGCTCCGAATGCGGCGCCGATTACAGCAAATGGCAAGGCCAGTGCGGCGAGTGCGGGGCCTGGAATACGCTCAGTGAGTTCGTGATCGAGCCGGCGGCCAAGTCCGGCGCGGGCGGGGCCGGCGCCAGCCGCCGCAGCAGTTGGGCCGGGCGGGTCGATGCGCCGGCGGTGACCGCGCTCAAAGACGTTACCCATAGCGAAGAGTCGCGGGTCAGCACCGGTATCGGCGAGTTCGATCGGGTGCTCGGCGGCGGCCTGGTCCACGGCGCGGTGGTGTTGGTCGGCGGCGATCCGGGCATCGGCAAGTCGACCCTGCTGCTGCAGGCGATCACGCGCATGGCGCAAACCCTGCCGGGCTTGTACGTGACTGGCGAAGAATCGCTGTCGCAAGTCGCCGGCCGCGCGTCGCGCCTGGGCCTGCCGCTGGACGGCGTGCACGCACTGGCCGAAACCGGGGTCGAGCGCATTCTCGAACACGCCTCGAAGATGAAGCCGGCCTTGATCGTCGCCGACTCGGTGCAGACCTTGTGGACCGAGCAACTCGGCGCCGCACCGGGTTCGGTCAGCCAGGTGCGCGAAAGCGCGGCGCGGCTGGTGCGTTACGCCAAGGAAACCGGCACCGCGGTGTTCCTGGTCGGCCACGTCACCAAGGAGGGCGGCATCGCCGGCCCGCGCGTGCTCGAGCACATGGTCGACGCGGTGCTGTATTTCGAAGGCGAAAGCGGCAGCCGCTTCCGGGTGCTGCGCGCGTTCAAGAACCGTTTCGGCGCGGTCAATGAGCTGGGCGTGTTCGCGATGAGCGACAAGGGCCTGCGCGAGGTGCCCAATCCGTCGGCGATCTTCCTCTCCGGCAGCCGCAGTCCGCAGCCGGGCAGTTGCGTGATGGTCACTCGCGAAGGCACCCGGCCGCTGTTGGTCGAGGTGCAGGCCCTGGTCGATTCTTCGCCGCTGTCCAACCCGCGCCGGGTTGCGGTCGGTATGGAGCAGAACCGCCTGGCGATGTTGTTGGCGGTGCTGCACCGTCACGGCGGTATCGCGGTCGGCGATCAGGACGTGTTCGTCAACGTGGTCGGCGGCATCCGGGTGCAGGAAACCGCGGTCGATCTGCCGCTGCTGCTGGCGGTGCTATCGTCGCTGCGCGATCAGCCGCTGGCCGAGCAGACGGTGGCGTTCGGCGAGGTCGGTCTGTCGGGAGAGATCCGGCCGGTGCCCAACGGCGAGGATCGGTTGAAGGAAGCCGCCACCCACGGTTTCAAGCGCGCCATCGTGCCCAAGGGCAACGCCCCGCGCGGCGGCCGTATCGGCGAGATGGAAGTGATCGCGGTGGAGCGTCTGTCCGAGGCGTTGGACGCGGCGTGAGCGTGGGGCCGGGCGAGCGTGGCGATGCGTCGGAGGCGACGGCTTCGTCGGCTTCGTCCGCTGCTGGATCGGTCGGCGAGCAGGGCGGCGCGGGTTCGGCGTCCAGACAAACCGCGTTCGAGCTTACCGGACCAGCGCGCACCGATTCGGCATCTGCGTCGTTCGAGCGCGGCCGTGATTACGTGGTCGCGCGCTTGGTTTCGATCGTCCTGCACCCGTTCGCGGTGTTCCTGCTGCTGACCTTGCTCGGCATAAGCAAATCGGCGCCGCAGGCGCTCGCGCATGCCCTGATCGGCGTCGGTGCGGCGATCGCCGCGACGTGGCTGTTCGTGTTGCAGCGCAAGCACTCGGGCCGCTGGGGCACGGTGGACGCGTCGGATCGCCGCGAACGCCCGCTGTTGTACCTGGTGCTGTTGGCGGTTCTGGCGCTGTGTTGGTGGTGGATGCGGGGGCTCAGCGGGGCGCTGTCCACCGGGATCGTCGCGGTGGCGGCGATGCTGCTGGTGGCGGCCGCGCTCAACGTCTGGATCAAACTGTCGCTGCACATGGCCAGTCTGGCGTTCGCGGCGGTGTCGCTGTCGGCCTTGTCCTGGCCGTGGGCGTGCGCGGCGACCGTGTTGTTGCCGGTGTTGGGCTGGGCGCGATTGCGGATGGCGCGGCACAGCGCGGCGGAAGTGGTCGGCGGTACGGTGCTGGGCGCGCTTGCCGGTTTTGCTCTGCGTGCCGTGGCTGGTTGAGGGGGCTGCCCGATGCCCCTCCTGTAGGAGCGGCGCGAGCCGCGACCGCGAATCCTGGCTACGACGCAAGCCGGAATTCGCGGTCGCGGCTCGCGCCGCTGCTACAGGAAGATCGCCGGAAGGCGTTGTGCCGGGAGCGGATGTTCCGAGCGCCCGCTTGCGAAGGCCTCAAGCCGCCGGCTTGCCGCCCTTGGCGTGCGCCTGGATCAACTCGACCAACTTGGCTTCGTCGAAGCCGCGCATGCTGGTGTCGCCGATGTAGATCACCGGGACGCTGTTGATCTTCAGGCCGTCGGCTTCTTTCTTGGCGGCCGCGTCCTTGTCGATCACGCGCTCGACGAAAGCCACGTTCTGCTTCTCCAGCAATTCCTTGGCCTGCTTGCAGAACGGGCAGGTCGACAGGCTGTACATGACCACGTCGCCGCCGGCGTTGGCGTAGATCTGCGAGTAATCGCCCTGAGCCAATTGCACGCCGCCGCCACCGCCGCCGAGCAGGCCGCTGTTGCGCACCAGATAACCGGCGCCCACGCCCAGGCCCAAGGCTATGGCGATCACGGCGATGGTGGTCAGAATCGACTTGAAGTTCATTCCTTGTCCTCAAGAGTTCGCGGGAGCGGAATGCTCCCGCGATGTTTCTCAGCCTAACTCAGAGCGCAAGCGCTCAGGGAGGCGTGCCGCAACGGCTCATGCAGGTGCGCAGGCCTCTCTCGCAAGTGGCTTGGGTGCCGCCGGCGGCGATGCAGTCGTCGTAGCGCTTCTCGCAGCGTTGTTGGCAGACTTCCCAGGGGTTCTGGGCGAGCGCGCTGAGCGAGAGCGCGGTGCCGAAGCAGAATGCGGCGACCACGGCCAGTCGCGACACCTTACGTTGGACGATCATGTCCTTTCCTCCTTGAATTGCCCGTCATTGGGCGCACAGGTTGTAGCACCACGCCGGCACCGCTGCCAACACGGCCGCGACGCGAGTCACACGACGGCTTGGACAAGCGCGGAGAAACGGCGGAATCGAACCGGCGACCCGTGCCGGAGCGGGGCGTTTCGCGCTGCGATGCAACACCGTTCTGCGGCAGCCGCAGGCGTCGGGCATATCGCCGCGCGCACGCCGCGTCGCGTTCTACCTACCGTCATTCCGGCGAAAGCCGGAACCCATTTTGACTTTGCTCCCCACAACCTCAGCCAGGTTCTTTCTATCGGCCACTCCGAACGAGAACCTCATCCAAACATCGACGCGCTCGCCGACTCGCTAGTTCGCGGATCCGTCTCATCGCATCGCGCACACCGCGACACATCAGCGAGCGCCTGCGAATGCGGCCGCTGATCGATAGCCCAAGCGCAGCCCCGCCGGCGCGATGCCTCCCACGCCGAGCGAACCCATAACGAGATCGGATTGGGAAAACGGACGCAGCCACCGCCACCGCGCATCGGAAACACTCGCAACGCAAACCGATCGAACGGCGACGCCTGTCTAAATTCGTGCTGCCCGTTGCGGCGCAGCATTAATCTGTGATCGGTGCTTAGGTTTATGAACGCGCCTTGGCACACATTCGGACCTTCGTCGTGACAAGGAGCGTGCGATGCGGATCGTCTTCCTGTGCACCGCGTACAACGGATTGGCGCAGCGCGCCTGGGCCGAACTCACCGATTTGGGTCACCACGTCGTCGTCCAGGTGGCGTCCGATCCCGACACCATGCGCGCGGCCGTCGCGCGCGAGCGGCCGCAGCTGATCGTCGCGCCGATGCTCAAGTCGGCGATTCCGGAAGACATCTGGACCCGTCACACCTGTTTGATCGTGCATCCCGGCATCGTCGGCGACCGCGGTCCGTCGTCGCTGGATTGGGCGCTGCTGGAAGGCGAACACGACTGGGGCGTGACCGTGCTGCAGGCCGCCGCCGAGATGGATGCCGGCGACATCTGGGCCAGCGCCGGTTTCGCCGTGCGCGGCGTGTCCAAGAGCGAGTTGTATCGCCACGAAGTCACCGACGCGGCGGTGCGCGCGTTGCTGCAGGCGGTGGAGCGGTTCGAGGCCGGCGACCGCAGCCCGCAGCCCTTGGACTACGCCAACCCCGACGTGCGCGGCCGCTTGCGCGCGAGCATGCGCGCGAGCGACCGCGCCCTGGACTGGGAGATGGACAACGCCGCGCTGCTGGCGCGGATCCGCAGCGGCGACAGTTTTCCCGGCGCGCGCGGCGAGATCGCCGGCCTGCGCTGCCATGTATTCGGCGCGCACGTGGAGCCGTCGCTGCGCGGCCGTCCCGGCGAACTGCTGGGCCGGCGCGAAGGCGCGGTGTGCGTGGGCACCGCCGACGGCGCGTTGTGGCTGAGCCATCTGCGCGAGAAAGACGGGATCAAACTGCCGGCGACCCTGGTGCTGGGCGAACAGCGCCTGCAAGGCGTGGCGCAACGGCCGCTGCGGCCGGCGACCTCGGTGGCGGGGCGGCGCGATCACGGTTACCGGCAGATCCGCTATCGCGAAATCGGCGCGGTCGGGTATCTGCATTTCGATTTCTACAACGGCGCGATGTCGACCGCGCAATGCGACCGCCTGCGCACCGCGTTCCTGCACGCGCGGCAGCGGCCGACGCGGGCGATCGTGCTGATGGGCGGCCGCGACATCTGGTCCAACGGCATCCACCTCAACACCATCCAGGCCGCGGCCGATCCGGCGCTGGAATCGTGGCGCAACATCCTGGCGATGAACGCGTTGGTGCGCGAAATCGTGCTGACCGATTCGCATCTGACCATCGCGGCGATGCAGGGCAATTCCGGCGCCGGCGGTTCGATCCTGGCGCTGGCCGCCGATCAGGTCTGGGCGCGGCGCGGCGTGGTGATGAACCCGCATTACAAGGGCATGGGCGGCTTGTACGGTTCGGAGTATTGGACCTATCTGTTGCCGCGCCGGGTCGGCGAAACGCTGTCGCGCGAACTCACCGAAGGCCTGCGCCCGATCGGCGCGGCCGGGGCCGAGCGGATCGGCCTGATCGATGCCGCGTTCGGCGCCGGCGGCATGGATTTCGTCGCTCACGTCGAACAGCGCGCCGAACGCGCCGCCGACCCGCTGAGCGTGCGCAAGGCGCTGGCCGCCAAACGCCGCCGCCGCGCTGCCGATGAGCGGCGCAAACCGCTGGAGAGCTACGGCGCCGAGGAGTTGGCGCACATGTACCGCAACTTCTTCGGCGCCGATCGCAGTTATCACGATGCGCGTCGGCGGTTCGTGCTCAAGTGCGCGGCCGATGCCTGCGAAAGCGCGCCGGTGGAAAGCGACGGCGTGCGCAACAGGGCGAAGGCGCGGATCATCGCTTGAGCGTCGCTTGAGCGTCGCTTGAGCGTCGCTTGAGCGTCGCTTGGGCGCGCTTGGGTGCGTTTGTGCATCCGAGCGAGCGGCGATTTTGGCGTGCGCTCGTTGTTGGCGTAGCTGCGTAGTTCGCGGGTGCGGCGGGCGGCCGACGTCGCGATAGCGCGGCTGTCGAACGCTGGCGATTCGAAGCCGCGGTCCGCAGTCGGCGCGAACGCTTCAGAGGCGTTGCGCGTCTACCGACGGCCGCTGCGAAAATCCCCCCACCGTCATTCCGGCGAAAGCCGGAACCCATTTTGATTTTGCTGCCGCTCCAAACTTCGGAACGCAACAACAACAGCAACGTCAAAATGGGTTCCGGCTTTCGCCGGAATGACGGGGGGGATTGGGACTTTCCCCGGAATGATGGGATGTGAGGCTTTCGGCGCGGGGAGGGGGCGCCACGACCGCGACGTGAGTCCGCGGAAACCCCGCACGACAACTGCCGCTGCGGCCGGTGGATGCGCAGCCATTCCGGCCGCAGGTTCCGCAGAAGCCAGGCCACGGCCGAATTGCATATTTCGGCACTAGACGACCGGTCTAATCGGGTCTACGATGCGCCGCATGAACGCCACCACCCCCGATGTGCGCCAACACATCCTCGAAATCGCCCACCCACTGCTGCTCCGCAAGGGCTTCACCGCAGTCGGCCTGGCCGAGGTGCTGGCCGCCGCGCAGGTGCCGAAGGGCTCGTTCTATCACTACTTCGGCTCCAAGGAAGCCTTCGGCGAGGCGGTGCTGGAGGCATATTTCGCCGATTACCTGAGCCGGATGGACACCATGCTGGCGCAGCCGGGCACCGGCGCGGAGCGGTTGCTGGAGTACTTCGACGACTGGATGGAGTCGCAGACCGGCGACGAGGCGCAGAGCCGCTGCCTGGTGGTCAAGCTCGGCGCCGAGGTCTGCGACCTGTCCGAAAGCATGCGCGCCGCGTTGGCGCGCGGCACCGGCGGCATTGTCGAGCGGCTGGCGCGTTGCATCGAGGCGGGACGGGCCGACGGTTCGGTCCTGTCCTCGGCGTCGTCGCCCGCGCCGCAAGCCGCCGCCAGATCGCTGTATCAGAGCTGGCTCGGCGCCAGTCTGCTGGCCAAGATCACCCACGACCGCACGCCGCTGGATACGGCCATGGCCGGTACCCGGCAGTTGCTGGGGCTGCATTGACTCATTGAAACGGGAGCAGGGCAGCGCTTCCGTTTTTGTTCGCCCTGAAACTAGACGACCGGTCTAATCAGGGTTCCACCCATCCCCTCCGGCGCCCGCCTCAGGCGCGGCGCCCCTCCACCCAACGCCTAACTCACCGGAGCACGTCCATGCCGCAAAGCGATACCGTCAACCGCCGCATCCTCCTCGCCGCCCACCCGCGCGGCCTGCCGACGGCGCAGGATTTCCGCCTCGATCGCGCCGCGGTGCCCGAGCCGGCCGACGGCCAGGTGCTGCTGCGCACGCTGTACCTCTCGCTGGATCCGTACATGCGCAATCTGATGGCCGAAGTCGGGCCGGTGTACGCCCCGGCGGTGCCGCTGGGCGAGCCGATGGTCGGCGGAACGGTCAGTCGCGTGGTCGCCTCCAAGCACCCGCAATTCAAGGTCGGCGATCTGGTTCTCGGCGGCGCCGGCTGGCAGGACTACGCCTTGTCCGACGGCAGCGATCTGACCGCGCTGGGCGAGATGGCGCAGCCCTCGCTGGCGCTGGGCGGCCTGGGCATGCCCGGTTTCACCGCGTATGTCGGGCTGCTCGACATCGGCCAGCCGCAGGCCGGCGAAACGGTAGTGGTGGCCGCGGCCACCGGCGCGGTCGGCGCGGTGGTCGGGCAATTGGCCAAGCTCAAGGGCGCGCGCGTGGTCGGCATCGTCAGCGGCGCCGACAAGGTGCGTTACGCGGTCGAAGAACTCGGTTTCGACGTCTGCCTGGACCGCAACGACCCGCAGTTCGAACAGCGCTTAGCCGAAGCCTGCGCCGACGGCATCGACGTGTATTTCGAGAACGTCGGCGGCGCGGTGTTCGACGCGGTGGTGCCGCTGCTCAATATCGGCGCGCGGGTGCCGGTGTGCGGGGTGATCGCGCACTACAACGACGACGAAGCGCCGGCCGGCCCCAACCGCCTGCCGCAATTCATGTCGGCGGTGCTGCAAAAGCGCATCCGCGTGCGCGGTTTCATCGTGTTCGATCACTACGCCGAACGCTACGAGACCTTCCTGCGCGAGATGGGCGAGTGGGTCGCGCAAGGCAAGGTGAAGCTGCGCGAGGATGTGGCTGTGGATCTGGAGAATGCGCCGGCGGCGTTTATCGGGCTGCTGCAGGGGCGCAATTTCGGCAAGCTGGTGGTACGTGTTGGCGAAGGCTGAGCGGTCGTACCAGTAAAAAACGGCAGGCCGGGAAATCCCGGCCTGCCGTCGTTCTGGGTGCTAGCAGCAAAATCAAAATGGGTTCCGGCTTTCGCCGGAATGACGGTGGGGAGTTACGTGTCTTGTAGACGGCTGTGAGTCGGTGCTTCGACGATCAGTGTCCGCCCGCGGCCGCGGCGCCGCCGCCGGCCTTGGCGGTGAACGGCGGTCGCGCGAACCACACGAACACGATCACCACCAGGAACAAGATGCCCAGCAGATAGAAGATTTCGTTGAAGCCCAATTGCGCGGCCTGCTGCGAAATCATCTGATTCAAGGCCAGCGCGCCGCGGGTGGCATCGCCGTTGCCGAGCGCGTCCACGGTCTGGCGGATCGCCGGATCGGAGGCGCCGATGTGCTCGGTCAACTGCGCATGGTGGATGGTGCTGCGCTGGTTCCAGCCCCAGGTGGTCAGCGACGCGGCGAAGCTGCCGCCCAGCGTCCGCACGAACGTGGCCAGCCCCGAACCCGCCGCGATTTCATGCGGTTCCAGGTCCGACAGCAGAATCGTCAGCACCGGCATGAAGAACAGCGCCACGCCCAGGCCTTGCCACAGCTGCACCATCGCCACGTGCTGGAAATCCACGTCGAGATTGAAGCCGGAGCGGATGAAACTGGTGAAGGCCATGGCGATGAAGGCCAGGCTGGCGACGATGCGCAGGTCGAAGCGGGTCGCGTACAAACCCACGAACGGGGTCAGCAGCACCGGCAGGATGCCGATCGGCGCGGTCGCCAGACCCGCCCAGATCGGCGTGTAGCCCAGATTGCGCTGCAACCACAGCGGCACCAGCAAGCCGACCGAGAAGAACGCCGAGTACGCCAGCACCATCGCCGCGGTGCCGCTGGCGAAATTGCGGTGGCGGAACAGGCGCAGGTTGACGATGGGATCGCGCTCGGTGAGCTCCCAGATCACGAACACCGCCAAGGCGATCACCGCCACGATCGCCAGGATCACGATCTTGGTCGAGTTGAACCAGTCCTCATCGTTGCCCAGGTCCAGCAGCACCTGCAGCGCGCCGACGCCGACGATCAGGGTGATCAAGCCCATGTAATCCATCTTCGGGCTTTCCAGCTTCTCCGGCCGGCCGCGCAATTGGCTGCCGACCACCAGGCTGGCGAAGATGCCGATCGGCACGTTGATGAAGAAGATCCATTCCCAACTGTAGTTGTCGGTGATCCAGCCGCCGAGAATCGGCCCGGCGATCGGCGCGACCACGGTCACCATCGCCAGCAGCGCGATGGCCTGTCCGCGTTTGTGCGGTGGGTAGATCGAGATCAGCAGCGCCTGGGTCACCGGATACATCGGCCCGGCGACGAAGCCTTGCAGCGCGCGCGCGGTGACCAGCAAACCCATGCTGTTGGCCAGACCGCACAACAGCGAAGCGATCACGAAGGCCAGGGTGGCCCACATGAACAATTTGCGCTCGCCGAATTTACGGGTGAAGAAACCGGTCAGCGGCAGCGCGATGGCGTTGCTGACGGCGAAGGAAGTGATCACCCAGGTCGCCTGACTGCTGCTGCCGCCGAGGTTGCCGGCGATGGTGGGCAGCGAGACGTTGGCGATGGTGATGTCGAGCACCTGCATGAACGACGCGAGCGCCAGGCCCAGCGTGGTCAGCGCGATGTTCGGCGGCCGGAACGCTCCGGGGGCGGCGGGCGCCGCGGGTGCGGCTCCGGCGTTGGCGGTGGTGGCGGACATGGATCTGCCTGTGTGTTCGGAGGGGCCGCGTGGGGGCGGGGCCTAAAACTGAAGTGAGTGCGGTGTTGCCTTCCCCCAATTCCGTCATTCCGGCGAAAGCCGGAAGCCATTTTGACGTTGCTCTTGGTGCTGCCGTCGAGAATCGCGAGTATCAGCAAGATCAACATGGGTTCCGGCTTTCGCCGGAATGACGGTTTTGGGACTCGCGAAAGCTGCCGGGCGACGGCCGCTCGCGACGGTAAAAAAGAACGCAGGCAAAGAGCGACGACGAGCAAGCGCCTTGCCTGCGCGTTGCGATGCGGGAGTCGGTTTCGAGCTCGATGTGGGGGGAGGGAGCATCGACCGATACCGGCCACCGCGCGCAACGCGGACGGATGCGGTTGCGCATCCGTCCGTCCGTGACTCAACCGTGGTGCAGACCGGGCAGGTTCTCTTCCACGATCTTTTCGATCATCGCGTCGGCGTCGTGCAGTTGCTTGGCGTAGGCGTCGGTGCTCAGCACGCCCTTGGCCGGCGGCGCGCTGGCGAGCACGGCGCCGCTCTGCTCGCGGATGCCGACGTCGACGTGCATGCTCAGGCCCAGACGAAGCGGGTGTTCGGCCAGTTGCTTGGGCTCGATCTCGATCCGCACCGGCACGCGCTGGATGATCTTGATCCAGTTGCCGCTGGCGTTCTGCGCCGGCAGCAGCGAGAACGCGCTGCCGGTGCCCAGGCCCAGGCTGACCAGCTTGCCCTGATAGGTCACCGCCGAACCGTACAGATCCGAATGCAGTTCCACCGGCTGGCCGATGCGCATATTGGCCAGCTGGGTTTCCTTGAAGTTGGCTTCCACCCACACCTGTTCCAGCGGGATGATCGTCATCAGCGCCGTACCCGGCTGCACGCGCTGGCCGAGCTGGACGTTGCGCTTGCCGACGTAACCGCTGACCG
The DNA here is from genome assembly GCF_036961695.1 of Pseudomonas sp. CGJS7. Taxonomy (NCBI): domain Bacteria; kingdom Pseudomonadati; phylum Pseudomonadota; class Gammaproteobacteria; order Pseudomonadales; family Pseudomonadaceae; genus Pseudomonas; species Pseudomonas sp. CGJS7. Next base: position 64,155 of record NZ_JBAMDI010000042.1, read on the forward strand.
GCGCGAGGATCGCCGAGCGCTGCAGATTCAAATACGCCTGACGCAGTTGCGCGGCGGCCGCGGCGACCTGCGGCTGCTTGGCCACGGTGGTCGCATCGACCAGCGCGCGGTTGCGCGCCAACGAGCCGCGCGAAGACGACAGCGCCGCTTCGGCCGAAGCCAGTTCGTCGCGCGCATGCGCCAGTTCTTCGGCCGAGACCGCGCCGCCGGCGACCAAGCCTTCGCGACGCTTGACGTCGGCGCGGGCCTTCTGCACCGCCACTTCGCGCGCCGACAGATCGGCCTGGCCGGCATCGACCGCGCTGAACAAGCCGCGCACCTGGCGCACGGTGTTGGCCAGATTGGCGGTGGCCTGGTCGTAGGCGACCTGGGCGTCGTTGGGATCGAGTTGCACCAGCACTTGGCCGGCGCTGACCTTCATGCCGTCGTCGGCGCCGATGCTGACCACGGTGCCCTGGGTCTGCGGAGTGATGTTGACGACGTTGCCCTGCACGTAAGCATCGTCGGTGTCCTGATGCCAGCGCAGCACCAGCAGGTAGTAAGCGGTCCAGCCGATCGCGGCGATCGCTACCACGCTGAAAAGGGTCAGCAAGGCCTTGCGGCGCTTGCCGTTCTTGGGCGCCGCGGCCGGAGCGACCGCGGCTTGAGGATTGACTTCGGTGGTCATGGCGTGGGGGCCTTGGCGATAACGGTGTTGTTGGACGAAGCGTTGGGAACGGTGGCGGCGACCGGATCGGGCGAGGCGAGTTCCAGCCCGCCGCCGAGCGCGCGATCCAGATCGATCTGGGCGGCGTAGCGCTGCGCGCGCAGGCCGGCCAGTTGCTGATCCAGTTGCAGCAGCGGGCGCTGCGCCGAGAGCACGTCGAGCTGAGTGCCCAGGCCGGCGCGGTAGCGGGTGCTGGCGATCTGCCAAGCCTGCTGCGCGGCATCGCGCGCTTGCTGCGCCGAGGCCAATTGGCCGTCGAGCGAGCGCGAGGACTGCAACGCATCGGCGACTTCGCGCAGCGCGCCGACCAGACTCTGGTTGTAGTTGGCGACGGCGAGGTCGTACTCGGCATCGCTTTCGGCCAATTGACTGCGCAAGCGGCCGCCGTCGAAGATCGGCATGCTGATCGCCGGGCCGCCTTGCAGCAGCGCGGCGTCGCTGGAGAACAGATCCGACAGGTGGCCGGTGGCCAGGCCGACGATCGCGCTGAGGTTCACGGTCGGATAGAAATCGGCCTTGGCCGCCTTGATCCCGTGCGAACTGGCTTCGACCCGCCAACGCGCGGCGACCACGTCGGGACGATGGCCGAGCAGCTCGCTCGGCAGCACCGCCGGCACCGCCGGGCCCTTGGCCGCGAGCAGGGTCGGGCGGGCGATATCCAGGCCGCGGTCCGGGCCCTTGCCGAGCAGCGCGGCCAGCGCGTTGCGGGTGGCGTCGATCTGCTGCTGCGCCGACTGGATCTGCTGATCGGCGCTGGCGCTGGCGCTCTGCGCGTTGCGGATCTGCAATTGGTTGTCCAGGCCGGCCTTGACCCGCTGCTGGCCCAGGCCGAGCAGACGTTCGGAGCGGTCCTTCTCGGCCTTGGCCACGTCCAGCGCTTCGAACGACTGGGCCAGCGACACATAAGCGCGGGCGATGTTGGACGACAAGGTCAGGCGCGCGGCCTGGGCCTCGACTTCGGCGGCGCGGGTCTGGCCCAGCGCGGCTTGCCAGCGCGCGCGTTTGCCGCCCCACAAATCGGGGCTGTACTTGAAGCTCAGCATCAGCACGTCGGCGCCCATGTACTTGCCGCCGATGTCGCCGGGCGCCAGCGTTTCGGGCAGTTGCACGCCCGAGTATTGAGCGGTGCCGCCGAGGGTCGGCTTGCGCGCGGCGTCGGCCAGACCGGCCTGGGCGACGGCCTGGCGCACGCGCGCATCGGCCGCGTCCAGGCTCGGGGTGCCGGCCAGGGCTTCGTCGATCAAACCGTTGAGCTGGGCATCGCCGAGCGCGGTCCACCAGTCGCGTCGCGGGAACGCGGCGGCGGACACGTCGGCCAGGCTGCGCTGCGCCTTCAGGCTGTCGGCGTCGAGCGCGCGGCCGGCCGGCTGCAGGCCGTGGGTGCTGGCGCAGCCGGCCAGGATCAGCGCGGCGGCGAGGGGAGTGAGCACGTAAAGCAGCCCGCGGCGCGGGCGAGTGTCGGGACGTGACATGGCTCAGGAACCGGAAAGGGAGAGGTTGTCGCGAACGTGTTCGAGCAGGCGGTAGAGCTGCTCGCGATCGGCATCGCTGAGGCCGGCCATGGCGCGTTCGCGAACGCGCTTGCCGCACTGGTCGATGTTTTCCCAGATCGCGGTGCCGGCTTCGGTCAGGTGGATGTTGAGCGCGCGGCGGTCGTCGGGGTCGGCGACCCGGGTGACCAGCCCGCGGCTTTCCAGCTTGTCGAGCAGGCGGGTCATGGCGCCGGGATTGAGCTGGGCCGCGCGCGCCAGTTCGGTGACCCCGGCGGTGCCGATGGCCAGCTCCTTGAGGGTGATGAACTGGCTGAAGGTCAGATCGTGGCCGGCCTGGGCCAGCTCGCGTTCCATTTGGGCCCACATGGCGTCGCGCACCTGGCGGAACAGCAGGCCGAGGTTGGAGGTCGAGCAGGGCTGGTTCGGGGTCGGGGTGGTCATGGCGCGGCATATTGCTCGCCCGCGCAATAGTTGTCAATGCAAATATTGCACCAGCAAGCGGCTATTCAGCGATGTCGCCAAGGCGTGCAAAAGATCAACGCTTGCGTGATGCTAAGTAATTGAAAATTCAGGTTTTTGGCTGCGTGAGGCCGTCTTGGATGGGCCATTGCGGCCGATCAGGGGCGGTTCGACGACGCGGTTCGCCGCGGCTGCGGGCGATCCGTGGCCGGTCAGGCGCAGGGCTCTGACGGCCCGGATGAATGGTCGGCGGCGGCACGGACCGGGCCGCCGTTGGCCAGGGGCCGCTTCAGTCGGCGGCCTGCGCAAGCGCGGCTTATGCCCGGCGCAGCACCAGTTCCAGCACGAACTTGCTGCCGAAGAACGCCAGCACCAGCAGCGCCATCGCCGCCAGGGTCCAGCGCACCGCGACCACGCCGCGCCAGCCGTAACGCCAGCGGCCCAGCAGCAAGCCGCCGAACGCCAGCCACGACAGCACGCTGAGCACGGTCTTGTGCACCAGGTGCTGAGCCAGCAGGTTTTCCACGAACAGCATGCCGGTCAGCAGGGTCGCGGTCAGCAGCACGAAGCCGACCGCGATGGTCCGGAACAACAGGCTCTCCAGTTCCACCAGCGGCGGCAGCGCGCGCAGCCAGCCGTGGAACTCGCGCCGGCGCAGCGCGCCTTCCTGCATCCACAGCATCAGCGCGAACAACGCCGCCACCGCCAGGGTGGCGTAGGCCAGCAAGGCCATCCAGGCATGCATTTGCAGGCGCCAGTCGAGCGGCTCGGGATGCTGCACATGGCCGTACAGGTGGTAACCGACCAGCATCAGCGCCGACAGCGGAAACACCACCACGCCCAGCGCGGCCATGCGGCCGGACGCGCCGACGATCGCGGTCAGCACCGACATGCCCAAGCCGACCAGCGACAGCGCGGCGAAGAAATGCAGGTCCGCGCCGCCGGCGTTGCGCCAGGCCAGGAAGTGCGCGGCGCCGTGCAGCAGCACCGCGATATTGGCCGGCAACAACCACAGCCGCGCGCTGCGGCCGCGGTCGTGGCGCACGGCCGAAATCAGCAACCCGGTCGCGGTCAGGTACAGGACGACGGCGATGAGAACGATTGTCATCGGGGGAGTGTCGCATGAGCAGTGAGCGGAGAGGAGTGAGGAGTGAGCGGGAGGCAGGCAGATCCCGGTTTTGCTCACTCCTCACTTCTCCCCGCTCGCTCCTCCCAATCCGCCTACCGCCCCTGCGGCTATACTTGCCGCCCCTGTCGTTCCGCGATTGCGTCCACGCCCATGTTCGAATCCCTGACCCAACGTCTCTCCGGCACCATCGAGCGCCTGCGCGGCCGCGGCCGTCTGACCGAGGAAAACATCCGCGAGTCGCTGCGCGAAGTGCGCATCGCCCTGCTCGAGGCCGACGTCGCGTTGCCGGTGGTGCAGGCGCTGATCGAACGCATCAAGGTGCGCGCGGTCGGCCAGGAAGTGTTGAAGTCGCTGACCCCGGGCCAGGCGCTGATCAAGGTCGTGCGCGATGAGCTGACCACGGTCATGGGCTCGCAGGCCGCCGACCTGAACCTCAACGTGCCGGCGCCGGCGGTGATCCTGATGGCCGGCCTGCAGGGCGCGGGCAAGACCACCACCGTCGGCAAGCTCGCCAAGCACCTCAAGGAACGGCGCAAGAAGAAGGTGATGGTGGTCTCGGCCGACGTCTACCGTCCGGCCGCGATCGAGCAGCTCAAGCAGCTCGCCGAACAGATCGACGTGTTGTTCTTCCCCTCCAGCGCTTCGCAGAAGCCTGAGGAAATCGCCCGCGCGGCGATCGCCGACGCGCGCAAGTCCTACGTCGACGTGCTGCTGATCGATACCGCCGGCCGCCTGGCCATCGATGAAGCGATGATGGCCGAGATCAAGGCGTTGCACGCCGCGGTCACGCCGGTGGAAACCCTGTTCGTGGTCGACTCGATGACCGGCCAGGACGCCGCCACCACCGCCAAGGCCTTCAGCGAAGCCTTGCCGCTGACCGGCGTGGTGCTGACCAAGACCGACGGCGACGCCCGCGGCGGCGCCGCGTTGTCGGTGCGTTACGTCACCGGCCGCCCGATCAAGTTCATCGGCGTCGGCGAAAAGCCCGACGGCCTGGACGTGTTCCACCCCGACCGCGTCGCCAGCCGCATCCTCGACATGGGCGACGTGTTGTCGCTGGTCGAGCAGGTCGAGCAGCAGGTCGACAAGGACAAGGCGCAGAAGCTCGCTGAGAAAGTCGCCAAAGGCAAGAAGTTCGACCTCAACGACATGAAGGACCAACTCGAGCAGATGCAGAACATGGGCGGCCTGCACGGCCTCATGGACAAGCTGCCGGGCATGGGCCAGATCCCCGATGCGGTCAAGAACCAGGTCACCGGCAAGGAAGTGCCGCGGATGGTCGCGATCATCAATTCGATGACCAAGAAAGAGCGGCGCAACCCGGCCTTGCTCAACGGCTCGCGCCGCTCGCGCATCGCCAAGGGTTGCGGCCTGACCCCGGCCGACGTCAACAAGCTGATGAAGCAGTATCAGCAGATGGAAAAGATGATGAGCAAGCTCTCCGGCGGTGGCATGAAGGGCTTGATGCGCGGCATGCGCGGAATGATGGGCGGCCGCGGCGGCATGCCGTTCCGCTGAGCCCCGCGCGGCGGTGCCGGGCGGCCCAGGTCGCCCAATCGCCTCGAATCGTCATCCCCGCGAAGGCGGGGATCCAGGGCTTCACCGCGACAAGCCCTGCAGCCGCCGATTCGGACCCCGGGGCGAGCAGGAATTCGGCTGCCGGGCACCGCCCGGGCCGGGCTAAAACCCCCACGGGTTTGCCCAAGCCTCAGAATAGGTTAGACTTTCCGGCTTACCCCGTCATTCCGACGGCTGGGCAACACAGGAAAACAGACCCCATGGTCAAGATTCGACTGACCCGCGGCGGCGCCAAGAAGCGTCCGTTCTACCACATCATCGTCACCGACAGCCGCAGCGCCCGCGACGGCCGCAACATCGAGCGCGTCGGTTTCTACAACCCGGTCGCCAGCGGCGCCGAGAAGCGCGTCGAGCTCAACGTCGAGCGCGTCAAGCACTGGGTCTCCCAGGGCGCTCAGCTGACCGACAAGGTCGCCGATCTGTACAAGCAGGCGGTCAAGGCCGCCCCGGCCGCCTGAGCCGGCGGGCCGCGCGCTGCTCTCACCGGTAATCCGGCGAGCCGCGCGGCCCATCTTTCGCGCCATGAGCGATTCTTCGCGCCGCATCCTGCTGGGCAGGGTGCTCGGCGCCTTCGGCATTCGCGGCGAAGCCAAGCTCGAGTCCTGGACCGAGCCGCGCGCGGCGATCTTCCGCTACCAGCCCTGGATCGTGCGCGACCCGCAAGGCCGCGAGCGCGAGCTGTCGGGCGTGCGCGGCCGCGAAAGCGGCAAGTACCTGATCGCCAATTTCCCCGACGTGACCGACCGAGAAACGGTCGAGGCCATGCGCGGCACTGAAATCTACGTTCCGCGTTCGGTCCTGCCGCCGCCGAAAGACGGCGAGTATTACTGGGTCGATCTGGAAGGCCTGCGCGTGGTTACCACCGAAGGCGTGAGCCTCGGCACCGTCTCGCATCTGTTCGCCACCGGCGCCAACGATGTATTGGTCGCCCGCGACGACGAACGCGAGCGCATGATTCCGTTCGTGATTCCGCAGTACGTGCTCTCGGTCGATTTCGACGCCAATCTGGTCACGGTCGATTGGGATCCGGATTTTTGAGGAGTGAGCGCAGAGGAGCGAGAAGTGAGCGAAAGTCGCTTCCGCCTCTGCTCACTTCTCGCTCCTCTGCACTCACTCCTCGCCCGATGCGCATCGACCTCTTGAGGAGTGAGCGCAGAGGAGCGAGGAGTGAGCGAAAGCCGCTTCCGCTTCTACTCACTTCTCGCTCCTCTGCACTCACTCCTTGCCCAATGCGCATCGACCTGATCAGCCTGTTCCCCGAATTCGTCGCCCAGTGCGCGGCGTTCGGCGTGGTCGGGCGGGCGGGCGAGCGCGGCTTGCTGTCGTTGCACGGTTTCAATCCGCGCGATTACGCCGAAGGCAATTACCGCCGGGTCGACGAACGCCCCTTCGGCGGCGGGCCGGGCATGGTGATGCTGATCGATCCGCTGCGCGCGGCGATCGCCGCGGCGCGCGCGGCCGATCCGACCCCGGCGCGGGTGATCTACATGAGCCCGCAAGGCGCGCGGCTGGATCAGGCCAAGGTCCGCGAACTGGCCACCCACGAGCGGCTGATCCTGCTGTGCGGCCGTTATGAAGGCGTCGATGAGCGGCTGATCCGGGCCGAGGTCGACGAAGAAATTTCGATCGGAGATTACGTGCTGTCCGGCGGCGAACTGGCCGCGGCGGTGATCGTCGACGCGGTCGCGCGGCTGCAGGAGGGCGCACTCGGCGACGCCGACTCGGCGGTCCAGGACAGTTTCGAAGACGGTTTGCTGGACTGCCCGCATTACACCCGCCCGGTCGAGCACGAACTGGGCTCGGTGCCGGCGGTGCTGATGTCCGGCAATCACGCCCATATCGCCCAGTGGCGCCGTCAGCAGTCGCTGGGGCGGACCTGGCAGCGCCGCCCAGAATTGCTGAACGAGGCCGCGCTGTCGAAGGCCGACCGCAAGCTGCTGGCCGCCTACCGGGCCGAGCTGGCCGCCGCCGAGGCGGCCCAGGCGCCGGCGGAAACCGGTTCCACCCCGGCCGCGGATGCCGGGGCGGGGCAGGATTCCGGCCCGGCCGCCTGACCCCTAGCCGCGGCGGAATAAATCCCGCTATAATTAGCCGCTTAGCTGTAACCACGCCATGACGCGGGTCCACGTGCACTCGCGCAACAACTAATCCAACAGGCCAAAGCCATGAACAAGCCCTCGCTCCACACCCTGCTGCAGAACTTCGAAGCCGAACAGATCCAGCGCAAGCTGCCCGACTTCAGCCCCGGCGACACCGTCGTGGTCAACGTCAAGGTCAAGGAAGGCAACCGCGAACGCGTCCAGGCCTATGAAGGCGTGGTCATCGGCAAGAAGAACGCCGGCCTGAACTCCTCCTTCACCGTGCGCAAGATCTCCCACGGCTTCGGCGTGGAGCGTGTGTTCCAGACCCACAGCGCGATCATCGACTCGGTCGACGTCAAGCGTCGCGGTAAGGTCCGCGCCGGCAAGCTGTACTACCTGCGCGGCCTGGAAGGCAAGAAGGCTCGCATCAAGGAAGATCTGGCCGCCTACGCGCGCGCCAAGAACGCCGCTGCCGCCGCCGAGTAATCGGCCCGCTGGCAAGGCAACGAGCGGCCGCCGAAAGGCGGCCGTTCGCGTTTGCGGATCCGGATGCGCGACGGCGCGATCGCGATGCGCTCGGCGCCGCCCAGGTTTGGCCGCGATTGGCCGGTCCGCTGGCCGCGCGCGCCGCTGTGCGTTGCGCGCGAATCGCGCTAGATTCGCCTCGCGGCGCTGCCAGCCGTTCCCCGAACCACGCCGCCCCCGCGGCGGGAGCGTCCATGAATCCCGGCCTGTCCGAAGGCGACATCTGCACCTATCCGCGTAGCGACGGCACCTGGGGCTTTTTCTGGGTCCAGCGCATCGACGCGCTGCCGGACGGCCGCGACGCGCTGTCGTTGCGCAAGTTCGATACCCACACCACCGAAGAAGTGCGGCGCGAGGACAAGGCCGATGTGGCCGAACTCAAGGCCGTGCGCCTGCTCGGCCATTTCCCCATCGTCGGCACCCGCGTGGCCGAAGCCGTGCCGCGGGTGATCGGGCATCTACCGGTGCGCGAAGAGGATCTGGAGGGCTATCGGATCTGGCGCGAGGCCTTCGACCAGGGCGAAGCCGGGGTGTTCACCCTGGAGCTGGAGCAGATCTAGGGCCGCTGCGCCAGCGGCTCGCCGTCGGCCGGCGCCGCGGCCTCATCCGGGCAGGCATCGGCCACCGGCGCCGGCGTTTGCGCCGGCACTTCGGCGGGCGTGGCGATGCTCTGGGTGGCCACCGGCGCGGCCATTCGTTCCGGCGCCGCCATCATCCGCGCGCGCCGCCAACCGCCCCAGCGGTAGTACGCCATCGAGATCAGCATCGAACACAGCGCGCTGACCGGGAAGCTCCACCACAGCGCGTCCATGCCGATGACCGGCTGCAACAGCGTGGCGAACGGAACCCGGATGCCCCACAGCGAAAAGCCCAGGATCAACAGCGGCGGAATCACCGCGCCGGTGGCGCGGACCACGCCGGAAATCACGAAGGTCACGCCGAAGAACAGGAACGACCACACCGCGATGTGGTTCAAGTGGCGGGCGATTTCGAACGAGGCGCTGCCGTCGGGCAGAAACAGCGCCAGGGTGTAGCGGTCGAACAGAATCAGCGGCGCGATCAAGGCGCCGGTCATCAGGAAATTGAACAAGGTGCCGGTGCGCGCGGTCGCGCCGACCCGGTCCCAGCGTCCGGCGCCGACGCTCTGCGCGGCGATCGACGAACACGCCGCGCCGATCGCCATCGCCGGCATCTGCACATAGGTCCACAACTGCAAGGCCGCGCCGTAACCGGCGGCGATGCCGGTGCCGTGGGCGTTGACCAGGCGGATCATCGCGATCATCGCCAACGAGATCAGCACCATCTGCAATCCCATCGGCACGCCCTTGACGATCAGCGCGCGCAACACCGCCGGATCGATCTTCAGCAGATGCGCGTCCTGACGCCCGAGCCACAGCACATGGCGCTTGCGCCGCAAGTGCAGCAGCATCGCCGCCAGACTCAATCCCTGAGCGAAGAACGTCGACAACGCCGAACCGGCGATGCCCATCGCCGGGACCGGCCCCCAGCCGAAGATCAGCAGCGGATTGAGCGCGATGTCCAGCACCACCGACATCAGCAGAAAGCGGAACGGCGTGCGCGAATCGCCGGCGCCGCGCAGCGCCGCGGAGATGAAGGCGAAGGCGTAGATGAAGGGCATCGACAGGAAGATCACCCGCAAATACGCCTCGGCCAACGGCAGCGCCGCGGCCGGCGTGCCCATCGCGCCCAGCACCCGGTCGGCCATGAACCAGCCGCCGAACGCGATCAGCACCGACAGCCCGATGAAGAACGTCGCGCTGGTGCCCATGATCCGGCGCGCGCGATCGGTGTCGCGGCCGCCGATGGCCTGACCGATCAGGATGGTCGCGGCCATGCCGATGCCGAACATCGAACCGATCAGGAAGAACATGATGTTGTTGGCGTTGGCCGACGCGGTCAGCGCGGCCTCGCCGAGGTAGCGCCCGACCCAGATCGAATTGATCGAACCGTTGAGCGATTGCGCGGCGTTGCCGGCCATGATCGGCAGCGCGAAGGAGATCATGGTGCGGCCGATCGGGCCTTCGGTAAGCAGATGGCTGCCGCGAGGGGAGCTGGGGGCCATGGCGGGGTCCGGGCGGGGATGGCGCAGTATGCGGCCAGCGTGGGTTAGCGGATCGTGGTCGGGGCGTGTGGGGTTTGGCGGGAGCGGTCAGATAATCGGGGTTGGGTGGTTGCTGGGGGCGTCGTAGAGGCGAGGGTGGTAGTCCGAAGCTTTCGAGGTGATCTTTCCAGGTCGTCATTCCCGCGAAGGAGGGAATCCAAAGACTTCAGCGCCATCCCACCAGACCGTCATTCCCGCGAACGCGGGAATCCAGCGACTTCAAGCGTTCTCGCACGAAAGGCCCTGGATTCCCGCGTTCGCGGGAATGACGGTAGGTAGGTGCGCTGTTTCCCGTTGAGTACGTTCGAGCCAAGAGCGGAAGCGCGAGCCAAGGGGCTTCGGCTGGTTCTCTCCGGAACGTCATTCCCGGGAAAGCGGGAATCCAGAGCCTTCAGAGCCATCTCTCCAGGTCGTCATTCCCGCGAAGGCGGGAATCCAGAGCCTTCAGCGTCATCTTTCCAGACCGTCATTCCCGCGAACGCGGGAATCCAGTGACTTCAAACGTTTCCGCACGAAAGGCCCTGGATTCCCGCGTTCGCGGGAATGACGGTCTGGGGAGGATGCGGAGGTCTGCGATCGTTCGACTCGGGGCGGATCAGGGCTGCACCAGCCTTCGCCCAGACACCATCTCCTCAGCAAACCCACCGCCTCGCCGCGGTGCTATCTTTCGCGCCGATGAGCAAGCAAGAACCCACCTCCGTCGTTCCGCCCGTCGCCGGCATCCGCCTGGATCTGTGGCTATGGGCCGCGCGTTTCTTCAAGACCCGCAGCCTGGCCAAACAAGCGGTGGAGACCGGCAAGGTCGAAGTCGGCGGTCAGCGCGCCAAGGCCTCGCGGGTAGTGCGGGTAGGCGATGAGCTACAGGTGACGCGCGGCGAGGAAATCTTCCAGGTCGTGGCGACCGGGCTCAGCGATACCCGCGGGCCGGCCAGCGTGGCGCAGACGCTGTATGCGGAAACCGAGGCTTCGCGCGCGGCGCGCGAGCAACTGCGCGCGACGCGCGCGGCCGAGCGCAACGGCTATCGCGCCCCGGAAACCAAGCCGGACAAGCGCGCGCGGCGCTTAATCAAGGCGTTGGGCGATATCGACGCGCTTTGAGGTTCGCCCGGTCGGTGCGGCCCCGCGTCGGGCCCCGACGGGATAGGGGCGTTGCGACGTTCGCTTATGGTCCGCTCGCGCGTTCGAAGAATTTTCGACGCCCCGCGCATCGCTTGCCCTCGGCTCAGACTCGTCAGAATTCGATGCCCGTGTGACGACGGTTGCACGAGTCCAGTGCGTCCAATCAAACAACGCATCGGCGCTGGCGTAGCGATAGCGAGTGTCGGTTCGCAAACTGTGGGCCCATAACGAAATCGGCACGCACATCGGCCGTTTCGTCGCTCCAGTGCGATGCGTCGAATGGATCGTGACGTATGAATACCGACTGCCGTCCTCATATCGATATCGTCGGCGCCGGCCTCGCCGGTTGCTTGCTCGCCACCTTGCTGGCGCAACGCGGATGGCGCGTGGATGTATACGAAAAACGCGGCGATCCAAGCGTGGAAGGCTATCGCGGCGGACGTTCGATCAACCTCACCATAGCCGAGCGCGGCCGCCATGCCTTGCGTCTGGCCGGCATCGAAGAGGCGGTGATGGCGCGCACCGTGATGATGCGCGGACGCATGATCCACCGTCTTGGCGCCGCGTCCGGCATGCTGCGTTACGGGCGCGACGACAGCGAAGTGATCTGGTCGATCAATCGCGGCGAACTCAACGCGATGCTGCTGGCGGCCGCGAGAGATGCGGGCGCGGCCGTGCATTTCCATCGGCAACTGCAATGGGTGGATTTCGATGCGCGCATCGCCGGGTTCGCCGACGCACGCGGCGGTGCGCGCGAAATCCGCTTCGATAGCCTGGTAGGCGCCGACGGCGCGGGTTCGGCCTTGCGCGCGGCGATGATGCGGTTCTGCGATCTGGGCGAACGCAGCGAGATTCTCGATCACTCCTACAAAGAACTGGAAATTCCGCCCGCGGACGATGGCGGCTCGCGCCTGGATCTGTACTCGTTGCACGTGTGGACGCGCGGTCGCGCCATGTGCATCGCCTTGCCCAATCGCACCAATACGTTCACCGTGAATCTGATGCTGCCCAACCAGGGCGAATCGAGTTTCGCCCGCATCCGCACCGCGGCGCAGGCGCGGGCGCTGTTCGAGCGCGATTTTCCCGACGCGCTGCCGCTGATTCCGCGGCTGGAACAGGATTTCGAATCCAACCCGACAGGTGTGCTGGTTACTCGCTATCTGGACAGATGGCATGTGGACGGGCGCGCTGTCGTGCTGGGCGACGCCGCTCATGCGATGGTTCCCTTTCACGGTCAGGGCATGAACTGCGCGTTCGAGGATTGCGTAGCGCTGGTGCGATGTCTGCAGACCCATGCCGATCGCGGCGTGGCCTTCGCCCAGTTCCAGGCCGAACGGGTCGCCAATGCCCACGCGATTCAGGCCATGGCCCTGGAAAACTACTTCGACATACGCGACCGCGCCGACGACCGGACGTACCTGCTGCAGCGCTCGCTGGAGCACGTGCTGGCCCGGCGCCATCCACAACGCTTCGTGCCGCGCTATTCGCTGGTGACCTTTCACCGGGTTCCTTACCGACTCGCGTTCGAGCGCGGTCGCGTGCAGCGCGAGTTGTTGAACGAGCTGGTGGACGGAAAAAGCAGTCTGGACGCGCTCGATTGGTCGGCCGTAGACGCGGCTGTGCGCGAGCGTTTGCCCGAGTTGTCGTTGGCGAATTGAGCCGGCGCGGCGCGGTCCGATTCGCAACCGTCAGTCGCCGTCGCCGCCGGCATACACCGGCAGTTCCGGATTGCGCCGGAACTCGAAGATCAGCCGGGTTTCGATATGCGCCACCTCGGTGCGTTCGGTGAACGCGCTCAAGGCGAAATCGCGCAGGTGCGCGGTGTCGCGCACGCCGACGTGGACCAGGAAATCGTCGGCGCCGGCGACGTGGTAGAACGCCAGCACTTCCGGCAGCCGCAACAGGTGTTCGTGAAAGCTGTCGACCAGTTCGCGCGAGTGCCGGGTCAGGCGCACCGCGATCATCGCCTGCAGGCCGATGCCGACCGCGGCCGGGGCGACCTCGGCGTGGAAGCCGAGCAGGGCCTGCGATTCGCGCAGCCGGCGGATCCGTTCCAGCGCGGTCGAGGGCGCCACGCCGACGCGTTCGGCCAAGTCCTTGTTGGGCAGCCGCGCATTCTTTCGCAGCAGCCGCAGCAGGGCGAAGTCGATTCGGTCCAATACGCTCATGGCGGCGGGTTCACGAAATAATGTTCGGCCTGATTATTGCACGGGAAATCTTGTTCCAGAATCGGCCCTAAATCCGACAGGGCGCCGCCATGAGCCGATTCGAGACCGCCGATTCCGACCGCCCGGCCCGGGCGCCCCGAGCCTTCGAAACCCGCGCGGTCCACGCCGGGCGCGAGGACTTCGTCGAGCGCTGCGTGCATGCGCCGCCGCTGGATCTGTCGAGCACCTATCCGGTCGCCGACCTCGATGCCGGCACCGCCAGCTTCGACGCCCTGGTCGCCGGGCAGGCGCATGCGGCCAATCCGATCTACGCACGCCTGCACAACCCGACCGTCGCCCGCATCGAAGCGGCGCTGGCGCAGTTGGAAGGCACCCAGGCCTGTGTCGCGTTCGCCTCGGGCATGGCCGCGCTGACCGCGGTGCTGATGGAGCGTCGCCAGCACGGCGCGCATGTGCTGGTGGTGCGGCCCTTGTACGGCACCGCCGATCACCTGCTGGCCAGCGGGCTGTGCGGCTTGCAGGCCGAGTTCGTCGACGCCGGCGAGATCGCCGCGCGGGTACGCGCCGACACCGCGTTGGTGGTGATCGAAACGCCGGCCAACCCGACCTTGGACCTGGTCGACATCCGCGCGGCGGTCGCCGCCGCCGGCGCGGTGCCGGTGCTGGTGGATTCGACCTTCGCCACGCCGTTGCTGCAGAACCCGGCCGAGCTGGGCGCCAGCTATGTGTTGCACAGCGCGACCAAATTCCTCGGCGGCCACGGCGATGTGATCGCCGGGGTGGTGTGCTGCGACGAAGCGCGCGCGCAACCGCTGCGCACGGTGCGCGCGGCCACCGGCGCGTTGCTGCATCCGCTGGCGGCGTTCCTGTTGCATCGCGGCTTGCCGACGCTGGCGCTGCGGGTAGAGCGCGCGCAGGCCAATGCGCAGACCCTGGCCGAGCGGCTGGCGGCGCATCCGGCGGTGGCGCGGGTGCACTATCCCGGCTTGGGCACGGTGCGCAACGCGCATCTGGTGCGCACGCAGATGCGCGGCCCGGGGTGCCTGCTCGCGTTCGAATTGCACGGCGGCCACGCCGCCGCCGCGGCGACGATGGCGGCGGTGCGGCTGATGACGCCGGCGGTGAGCCTGGGCTCGGTGGATACGCTGATCCAGCATCCGGCCGGCTTGACCCATCGGGTGGTCGCCGAAGCCGATCGACGCGCCAACGGCATCACCGCGGGCTTGCTGCGCTTGTCGGCGGGGATCGAGCACGTCGAGGATTTGTGGAGCGATCTGGCGCAGGCGTTGCAGGTTGCGTCGACGGCGGCCGCGGTTCGCTCGGCGGCTTGATTGCGGTAGTTGGTTCGCGGACGGCGGTTCGGGTGAAGTCGTTTAGCGATGGCGTCGCGGATTCCCGCCATGTCAGGTGCGGCGGCGCCTATCCGCGAATCGCCGACCCAGCGGCTTGGGCGCCGCGTCGCCATAAACGAACGGCCGCGCAAGGCGGCCGTTCGGTTGTACTTGAAGCGTAGCGACAGTGAATCAGCGCTTTCCGCCGAGCAAGCCGCCGCCGATCTTGAGCAGATCGCCCAGGCCCAACTGGCCGTCGCCGTCCTGATCGAGCACCGCACCGAGCAGGCCGCCGGCCGAACCCTGCTGCTGGATGCGCTGTTGCTCCTGGCCGAGCGCATCGCCCAGCGCCTGCGGCGAGGCCGCGTTCTGATTGCCGCCGGAGAACATGCGCTGAGCCAGATACGACAGCACGATCGGCGCGAGCATCTTCAGCAGCGCATTGGCTTGGCCGCCTTCCAGGCCGGTGGCTTGGCCCAGCCCTTGCGCGGCGGTTTCCTGGCGGCCGCCGAAGATGTGGCCGAGGATGCCGGCGCCGTCGGTCTGGCGATTGCCGCCGCCGCCGAGCACCGCGCCGAGCACGCCGCCCAGGTCCAGCCCGCCCGCGGCGGCGGGCGCGGCGTGGTCGCGCTGCAGCGCGCCGAACAGCGCTTCGGCGCCTTGCGGCTGGCTGGCGTTGCGGCCGAGCGCGCCTAGCAGCAACGGCAGCGCCGCGCTCACGGCGTTCTGGGTCTGCGGCTGCGACAGGCCGAGTTGGCTGCCCAGTTGCGCCAGCGGCTGGCCCTGAAGCTGGTTGAGGAGATCGTCGGTCAGCGAGGCGCTCATCGTTAAATTCCGGTGTACGGGGAGTGCAGATGCTAGCGCCGGGCCGTTAGTGCCGAGTGATGCCGGTCGCGGTCTGGAGCCGGTGGCGGCGGCCGGTGTGGCGGGGCGGTGGTCGGTGTTTTGGTTGCGGCACGAAAAGAGCGAAAGGAGCGTGTCGATGCCGTGGCGATGCAGCTTCGCGGTGGCTGGGTTGG
>NZ_JBAMDI010000043.1:0-79445 GCF_036961695.1 Pseudomonas sp. CGJS7
GAAGAGGCCGGGGCAATTATCAAAGGTCTGCGTCTTCCACCACCCTCACCTTGTTTGCATCCAGCGCATAGGCCGCATCGGCCAGGTCATTGCTGACCTTCTCCACCTTCAGCTTGCCGCTGACCCACAGCGGTGTGTAGATGTCATCGATCTTCAGGCCTTTCGGGTAGCGCACCAGTACCAACTGGTTCGGCGGCGGTGGCGGCACATGGATGCACGCACCCGGGTACGGCACCAGGAAGAACAACGTGCTGTTGCCCTTGGCGTCACTCTCCAGCGGCACAGGGTAGCCACCCAGGCGGATGTCCTTGCCATTCATGGCCGCAACGGTCTTGGTCGAGTACATCACCGCAGGCAGGCCCTTGCTCTGCTTGAGGCCACCCTTGGCGGTAAAGGTGCCCATGGCTTCCGGCGAGTTGTGGTCGATTTCAGGCATTTGTTCCAGCGCCTTCTGGTCCGACTTGGGCATCAGCTCCAGCCAGTCGGTTTCGGGCAGTTCGGCATGGGCCAGGGTACTGGCCAACAGCAAGGGGACGAGGAAAAAGGCACGCATGAAAATGCTCGGCAACTCGAATGAATTGCCGAGCATTCTAACCAGTAATCAGCGTTTCTTGATGAATCCGTAGATCACCAGCAGCACCACGGCACCGACCAGCGCGCCAAGGAAGCCCGCCGCTTGCCCAGCCTGGTATATACCCAGCGCCTGACCGCCATAGGTAGCCAACAAGGAGCCGGCAATACCCAGCAGGATGGTCATGATCCAGCCCATGCTGTCATCGCCCGGCTTGATGAAGCGGGCCAGCAGGCCGACGATGAGGCCGATGAAGATGGTTCCAATGATACCCATGGCAATCCCTCTGCAGTGAAGTTGGAACAAGCCAAAGCCTAGACGGGCTTCGGCTTGTTGCCACATTCAGAGGGCATGCCGCTTGCAGAAGTTCGATTCGAAGCCCGATCAGTTGCTGATCAGCGCCTCTACTTCGGCAATCTTGCGCTCGAGGGTGGCCATGTCAGGGCAGCGCAGGGTGGCGTGTCCTACCTTGCGGCCAACCTTGAAGGCCTTGCCGTAGTGGTGCAGGTGGCAGTCCCCGATGGCGACAACCTTGTCCACGGC
The DNA here is from genome assembly GCF_036961695.1 of Pseudomonas sp. CGJS7. Taxonomy (NCBI): domain Bacteria; kingdom Pseudomonadati; phylum Pseudomonadota; class Gammaproteobacteria; order Pseudomonadales; family Pseudomonadaceae; genus Pseudomonas; species Pseudomonas sp. CGJS7. Next base: position 1,115 of record NZ_JBAMDI010000043.1, read on the forward strand.
CGGCACTTCACCGATGAAGTTGAGCATCGCGCTCTCGCCCACCTTGGCGGTCGAGCCAAGTGGCAGGCCGGCCACGGCACGCAGATGGTTCTCGAACTGGCTGCACTCGGCGCCTTCGATGGTCCAGTGCCCGGAGTTGTGCACGCGCGGGGCGATTTCGTTGGCCTTCAAGCCACCATCAACTTCGAAGAACTCGAAGGCCATCACGCCAACGTAATCCAGCTTCTGCAACACGCGGCCGACGTAATCTTCGGCCAGAGCCTGCAGCGGGTGTGCCTGGCTGGCCACCGACAAGCGCAGGATGCCGCTCTCGTGGGTGTTGTGCACCAGCGGGTAGAAGCGGGTTTCGCCATCGCGGCCACGCACAGCCACCAGCGACACTTCGCCAGTGAACGGCACGAAGCCTTCCAGCAGGCATGGCACGCTGCCCAGCTCGGCGAAGGTACCCACCACGTCTTCTGGCGTGCGCAGCACCTTCTGGCCCTTGCCGTCGTAACCCAGGGTACGGGTTTTCAGCACGGCCGGCAGGCCGATGCTTGCCACTGCGGCGTCCAGATCGGCCTGCGAGAGGATGTCGGCGAAGGCCGGGGTGGGGATGCCCAGGTCGCGGAACATGCTCTTTTCGAACAGGCGGTCACGGGCGATGCGCAGCGATTCGGCGCTGGGATATACCGGCACGAACTGCGAGAGGAAGGCCACGGTCTCGGCCGGGACGCTTTCGAACTCGAAGGTGACCAGGTCGACTTCGTCGGCCAGCTGACGCAGGTGGTCCTGATCGCCGTAGTCGGCACGCAGGTGCTCGCCCAGGGGCGCAGCGCAGGCGTCCGGTGCCGGGTCGAGGAAGGCGAAGTTCATGCCCAGCGGGGTACCCGCCAGGGCCAGCATGCGGCCCAGCTGGCCGCCACCGATTACACCGATCTTCATGGGTTGAGCCTCAAGCCTGGCGCGGGTCTGGGTTGTCCAGCACAGTGTCGGTCTGTTCCGTGCGGAACTGCTTCAACGCCGCGTGGTACTGCGGGTACTTGGCGCCCAGAATGCTGGCCGACAACAGGGCAGCGTTGACCGCACCGGCACGGCCGATGGCCAGGGTGGCAACCGGTACACCGGCAGGCATCTGCACGATCGACAGCAGCGAATCGACGCCCGACAGCATCGACGACTGCACCGGCACGCCCAGCACCGGCAGGTGGGTCTTGGCGGCGCACATGCCTGGCAGGTGGGCTGCGCCACCGGCACCGGCGATGATCACCTCGATGCCACGGCCCTCAGCCTCCTCGGCATACTGGAACAGCAGATCCGGGGTGCGGTGGGCGGAAACCACCTTCACTTCGTAGGGAATGCCGAGTTTTTCCAGCATATCGGCGGTGTGGCTAAGGGTGGACCAATCGGACTTGGAGCCCATGATCACGCCAACCAGTGCACTCATCGTCGAGCCTCTCCTGCAAGCGCCTTCTGGCGCGCTAAAAGCAACAAGCCACGCAGGTGGGCCGGCGTGGCTTGTCATACGGATTCTGAATCGACCAGGTCGGCCGAAGGCGCGGGATTGTAACGTATTTAAAGGCTGGCCGCCCACCCCTACAAGCACATGCCGGATCAAAGGGCAAGCTGTCTCGTGGGACAACTTTTTCCTGCTGCCTCGGGGTCGACGAGTGCTGCACGCTCGCAGCCCTTAACTCGCGCACTTTGGTACGTCTACATGAAAACTCCATGCTTTTTCGCACTTTCGTTTGGCCTGGTACTCAGCTTGCAATTGCCAAGTGCTTCGGCGGCCCACTCGCTCACCGTCACCGTCTATGTGCACGACGACCTGGCCGATATGCACGACGGGCAATTGAACGAAGACTTCTTCCAGCATTGGCTGAACGAAATGCGCCGTTTCAGCCAACATCCCATCGAAGTGATATTTCAACGCAATGTAAAACACATAACCGATATTGCTTATGCAGGAATGCCGTCCGAAAAGCTCCTGGAAGCTTTCAGCCAGCAGGTGTATGCACAACAGCGACACCGGCTCTACTCACTCATGGACAAACATCTCCTGCTCACTCGCAACAGCTACGATCATAGCGGCCTGAACTACAACGCCGGCTTGGCCTATTTCAAGCAGAAAACGGCCATTGCCTCTGTGGCCGCATACGGTGCTGCCGCTCATGAAATTGGCCATCTGCTAGGCGCCACGCATGAAGACGCCGAACTGAAGTTCAATGGCTGGGTGTGCGAAACGTACACGCACCCCCGTGTACCGGCACGATCCAACTGCTACCGCTACAGCGACAGGAATCGTGCAAATATCACTGATTACCTGACATACAACTCAAATTGACGCTTCACCTTGTGCGCCAGACGACTCCAGCTTGCGCCATAGCAAGCGTACGTTAGCCTTACGCACCAAAGCACAGCGGTACAGGCGGATTTCCAGCGGCACATGCCATTGGCTACCGCCGCAGATCGCCAGTTCACCGCGTTCGAGCTCGCCACGCATCGACAGGCGCGGCACCCAAGCGATGCCCATGCCCTCCAGGGCCATGCTCTTGAGGCTGTCGGCCATGGCGGTTTCGTAGACGGTGGTATAACGCAGGTTGCGCTGGCGCAACAGCAAGTTGACCGAGCGGCCGAGGAATGCGCCGGCGGTGTAGGCTAGCAACGGCACACTGCCCTCGCCCTCCAGGTCGAACAACGGCTTGCCATCGGCATCCACGGCGCACACCGGCAGCATTTCAGTGGTGCCCATGTGCAGCGACGGGAAGATCTCGGCATCCATCTGCAAGGCCGCGTCCGGGTCATAGAACGCCAGCATCAGGTCGCAGCCGCCTTCGCGCAGTGCATGCACAGCATCTCCGACGTTAGTCGCAACCAGGCGGGTGGCGATGTTCAAACCGTCGTTGCGCAGCTGGGCCACCCAACGGGGGAAGAAACCCGACGCCAAGGAGTGTGCCGCAGCTACCTGCACCACTTCGCCCTGCCCGCCTTCCAAGTGATGCAAATGGCGGAGAATTTCGCTCAACTGGTCGACAACAGTACGCGCTGTGACGAGAAATAGCTGACCTGCCTCGGTCAGCTCGATGGGTGTGCGAGAGCGGTTCACCAGTTGCAGGCCTAACGCCGCCTCAAGGCTGCGAATGCGCCGGCTGAAGGCCGGTTGGGTCACGAAACGCCGCTCTGCGGCCTGGGAAAAACTGCGGGTAGCGGCCAGAGCACTGAAGTCTTCCAGCCATTTGCTTTCAAGGTTCACGAAGCACATCTCCCGGCGCGCACCAAAATGGAACACGCTCGAATATCAATTGGCGTCACATGAAACACTATGCCGTTTGTGCATAGGTTAGCGTGCAATAGCATTGGCCGCAAAAACACCTTCAGGCCTAGGATTGGCGCCATTCCGGCATGTGCCGGGTCAAAATCGAGATGATATACATCATGTCCTCTGCTGCATCGTTCCGCGTCGAAAAAGACTTGTTGGGTACCCTTGAAGTTCCTGCAGATGCCTACTACGGCATCCAGACCCTGCGCGCTGCCAACAACTTCCACCTCTCCGGTGTTCCGCTGTCGCACTACCCGAAGCTGGTCGTGGCCCTGGCCATGGTCAAGCAGGCCGCTGCCGACGCCAACCGTGAGCTGGGTCACCTGAGCGATGCCAAGCACGCTGCCATTTCCGCAGCCTGCGCCCGCCTGATCAAAGGCGATTTCCACGACCAGTTCGTGGTAGACATGATCCAGGGCGGTGCTGGTACTTCTACCAACATGAACGCCAACGAAGTCATTGCCAACGTTGCGCTGGAGGCCATGGGCCACCAGAAGGGTGAGTACCAGTACCTGCACCCTAACAACGACGTGAACATGGCGCAGTCGACCAACGACGCCTACCCGACCGCAATCCGCCTGGGCCTGTTGCTGGGTCACGACGCGCTGCTGGCCAGCCTTGATAGCCTGATCCAGGCCTTCGCTGCCAAGGGTAAAGAATTCGACCACGTACTGAAGATGGGCCGTACCCAGCTGCAGGACGCCGTACCGATGACCCTGGGCCAGGAATTCCGCGCCTTCGCCACCACCATGACTGAAGACCTGCAGCGCCTGCGCTCGCTGGCTCCGGAACTGCTGACCGAAATCAACCTGGGCGGTACCGCCATCGGTACTGGCATCAACGCCGACCCTGGCTACCAGGCCTTGGCCGTACAGCGCCTGGCCACCATCAGCGGCCACCCGCTGGTACCGGCTGCCGACCTGATCGAAGCCACCTCCGACATGGGCGCCTTCGTGCTGTTCTCCGGCATGCTCAAGCGCACCGCGGTCAAGCTGTCGAAGATCTGCAACGACCTGCGCCTGCTGTCCAGCGGCCCGCGCACCGGCATCAACGAGATCAACCTGCCAGCGCGTCAGCCAGGCAGCTCGATCATGCCAGGCAAGGTCAACCCGGTTATTCCAGAAGCTGTGAACCAAGTGGCCTTTGCCATCATGGGCAACGACCTGGCCCTGACCGTCGCCGCCGAAGGTGGCCAGCTGCAGCTGAACGTAATGGAGCCGCTGATCGCCTACAAGATCTTCGACTCGATCCGCCTGCTGCAACGCGCCATGGATATGCTGCGCGAGCACTGCATCGTCGGCATCACCGCCAACGAACAGCGCTGCCGTGAACTGGTCGAGCACTCGATCGGCCTGGTTACCGCACTGAACCCGTACATCGGCTACGAGAACGCCACCCGTATCGCCCGCGTTGCCCTGGAAAGCGGCCGCGGCGTACTGGAACTCGTGCGCGAAGAGAAGCTGCTGGACGACGCGATGCTCGACGACATCCTGCGTCCGGAAAACATGATCGCTCCACGTCTGGTTCCGCTGAAGGCGTAATCAGGCCGCTGTAAACAGTCTCACCAGGTCGAGGGACTAGACACCTCTCAACCTTTCCAAGGCCCGAGCGCTTGCTTCGGGCCTTTTTTTTGCCTGAAGGTTTTAGAGGGCGCTTTGCAGGCCTTTGCGACACCCGGCGCGCCGGCAGGGTATGTGGTTTGCCTGCAGCCTCGGATATCGGCACACAACTTGCTCCATAATGCGTCCCAGTCCAACGGGATTACCCAGCATGCTGCACAGCCACCTGACCACCCTCAACGCAGTTTCGCTGATCCTCAACGTCTTCCAGGCAGACGGTTGCGAGGCGTCGGCGTTGCTGGCCGGCAGCGGCATTGGCCCGGCAGACCTGGGGCATGCCGATGCGCGCATCACCACCCAGCAGGAGCTGCAGGTTTGCGCCAATGCTGTGGCCCGGCGCGAGGACATTGGCCTGGAACTAGGCCAGCGCATGCGCGTGTCGTGCTACGGCATGCTCGGTTACGCGCTGCTCTCCAGTGCCACTTTGGGTGACGCCCTACGCCTGGCGCTGCAGTATCCGGCACTGCTGGGAACAGTCTTCAAGCTGCGCTTGCTCGACGACGGCCAACGTGTCTGGTTCAGCGCCAGCGATTACCAGGACAGCCCGGCGCTGAGCGCTTTCAACGCCGAGTTCTGCCTGGTGTCGCTGAAAGTCATCTGTGACGACCTGCTTGGCCGCCCGTTGCCGCTGCTTGGCGCACGCTTCGAACACCCTCGCCCTGGTTACCACGCGCTCTATGCCGGAGCGTTTCAATGCCCGATCGGTTTCGCCGCCGAGGACAATGCCTTTGCCTTCGAACGGCGATGGCTGGATATGCCGCTGCCGCTGGCCGACCCGATTACTCACAAAGCCATGAGCGAGCGCTGCCGGCGCCTGAACCTTGAATTCACCGGTCGCCAGGCATGGCTGGGACGGATTCGCCAGCTGCTGGCGCAGCAACTGGACGCAGCGCCCGGGCTGGAAGGGCTTGCGCGGCAGATGAACTGCTCTTCGCGCACCCTGCGCCGGCATTTGCAGGCGCTGGGCAGCAGTTATCAACAGCTGCTGGACGAGCTGAGGTTCGAGCGGGCCAAGCAGTTGCTGGCCGATGAACAGATGCCGATCTACCGGATTGCGGAGACTTTGGGGTTCAGTGAGACGGCCAGTTTTCGGCATGCCTTCCAGCGCTGGAGTGGCGTGGCGCCCAGCCATTTTCGTGGTTGACCTGTTCTGGCCTCTTCGCGGGTAAACCCGCTCCTATAGGGGTGTCACGACCCCTGACGCCCTGGTGGCCATTGTAGGAGCGGGTTCACCCGCGAAAGGGCCGGGCCTGCCTGCCAATGCCCAAAGGCCGTTCACGGTTGCCGCCGCTGCCTTACCCGCGAAAAGGCCGGATAGGTCACCACCCATCCGGCCAAAGACCTTGGCCATATCGATCCCCTTTTGGCCGTTTGCGTCGTTCTCCCCTGCTGATCAGCCCATGACAATGGACCCACGCCAGTCCCACCGGAGAACAACAATGCTGACGATCTATTCCGATGACCACCGCCTGCACCACGGCCGCTGCGAGCTGATCGATGGCAAGCTGATGCCCTGTTTCGAAATGCCTTCGCGCGCCGACCATGTGCTCGACCAGGTGAAAAAACGCAACCTTGGCGACATCCAGGGCCCGACCGACTTCGGCCGTGCGCCGTTGCTGCGCATTCACAGCGCCGATTACCTGGATTTCTTCGAAGGCGCCTGGGCCCGCTGGGCTGCACTGGGCCACGAGGGTGACCTGCTGCCCTTCACCTGGCCGGCCCGCACACTGCGCCAGGTCAAGCCGACCGGCCTGCATGGCGAACTGGGTTACTACAGTTTCGATGCCGGCGCCCCCATCACCGCGGGTACCTGGCAGGCGGCCTACAGTGCTGCGCAAGTTGCCCTGACCGCCCAGGCAGCGATTCAGCAAGGCGCCCATGCCGCGTTCGCCCTGTGCCGTCCGCCAGGGCACCACGCTGCCGGCGAAGTGATGGGCGGCTACTGCTATCTGAATAATGCCGCCATCGCCGCCCAGGCCTTCCTCGACCAAGGTCGACGCAAGGTCGCCATCCTTGACGTCGACTACCACCACGGCAACGGTACGCAGGACATCTTCTACAACCGCGACGACGTGCTCTTCGCCTCGATCCACGGCGACCCGCAGGACGAATTCCCGTTCTTCCTCGGCTATGCCGATGAAACCGGCGAAGGCGCAGGCCAGGGCTACAACATCAACTACCCCTTGCCCGCCGGTAGCGACTGGGCCGCCTGGAGCGCAGCCCTGGAGGATGCCTGCAAGCGCATCGCCAGCTATGACGCCGACGTGCTGGTCATCTCCCTGGGTGTGGACACCTTCAAGGATGACCCCATCTCGCAGTTCAAGCTGGACAGCCCGGACTACCTGGAAATGGGCAAGCGCATCGGCCAACTCGGCAAGCCGACCCTGTTCGTGATGGAAGGCGGCTACGCTGTGGAAGAAATCGGCATCAACGCGGTCAATGTGCTGGAAGGCTTCCAGCGCGCCCAGTCAGGAGCCCGATAATGGTCCGACTCAAACGTCTGCTCGCCCCATTCATCGCTGCCACCCTGTTCGCAGGCGCCCTGCATGCGCAAGCCGAGCAGCGCACCCTGCGTGTATATAACTGGTTCGATTACATCACCCCGCAGACCTTGACTGCCTTCCAGAAGGACAGCGGCGTGAAGCTGGTGTACGACATCTTCGACACCAACGAGGCGCTGGAAGCCAAGCTGCTGACCGGCAACTCCGGCTATGACGTGGTAGTACCGTCCAACGTGTTCCTCGCCAAGCAGATCGAAGCAGGGGTGTTCCAGCCGCTGGATCGCAGCAAGCTGCCGAACTGGCAACACCTGGACCCGGCACTGATGAAGCTGATCGAAGCTAACGACCCGGGCAACAAGTTTGCCGTGCCGTATATGTACGGCACCGTGCTGATCGGCTTCAACCCGGCCAAGGTCAAGGCTGCACTCGGCGACAACGCGCCGGTGGACAGCTGGGACCTGATCTTCAAGGAAGAGAACATCGCCAAGCTCAAGCAGTGCGGCGTGGCCCTGCTCGACTCGCCGTCGGAGATTCTACCGCTGGCGCTGCAGTACCTGGGCTTGCCGCCGAACAGCGACAAACCGGCGGACTACAAGAAGGCCGAGGAACTGATGCTGAAGATTCGTCCGCATATCACCTACTTCCACTCCTCGAAGTACATGGCAGACATCGCCAATGGCGACATCTGTGTGGCAGTGGGCTACAGCGGCAGCTTCTCGCAGGCAGCCAACCGCGCCCGTGAGGCGAACAACGGCGTGGTGGTGGACATGCGCCTGCCCAAGGAAGGCGCACCGATCTGGTTCGACATGCTGGCGATTCCAAAGGGCGCTGCGAACCCGGAGGATGCGCATACGTTCATCAATTACCTGCTGCGGCCAGAGGTGATTGCGCCGATCAGCGACTTCGTGGGGTATCCGAACCCGAACAAGGATGCGACCGACAAGGTGAATCCGACGATTCGCAACAACCCCAACCTGTATCCGACGGCAGAGGCGATGGCCAAGCTGTATACCCTCAAGCCTTTGACGCGAAATGCCGAACGGGCCAGGACCCGCGCCTGGACGCGGATAAAGTCCGGTACGTGATGTTGAACCGGGGGCTGCTTTGCAGCCCCCCTTCATTTTCTCCAGACTTTGCGTAATTTCATCAAGGCTTCGGCTATCTCGCCCTCCGGCACCGCCGCGAAGCCCAGCACCAGACCCGCCCGCTTATCCACAGGCACCTCGCAGTCCGCCAACCAGAAATTGCTCAGTGGCGTCACTTCCACTCCCACCGCCTCAGCCTTGGCCACCAACTCCTGCTCCCGAGCAAAGTTATCCACATCGACCTTCACATGCAGCCCAGCCGCCACTTCCGGCATTGCACCCAACCCCGGAATATCCACAGGCCAACCGGCCTTGAGCACATCGCGCCGCTTCAATGCCGCCTTGCGCATACGGCGGATATGCCGCTGAAAATGTCCACGGGCCATGAACTCGGCCATCACGCACTGGCTGCTGACCTCCGAATGCCGCACCGCTATAGCTCTGCCCTGGCTGAAGGCCTGCACCAGTTTCGACGGAAGCACCAGGTAGCCTAGACGCAACGCCGGGAAGGCGATCTTGCCGAAGGTGCCGACATACAGCACCCGCCCGTGCCGGTCGAGCGCTGCCAGCGGGGCCAGCGGCGCACCGCTGTAGCGATATTCGCCGTCGTAGTCGTCCTCGATGATCCAGCCGTCACTGCGTTCAGCCCAGGCAAGCAATGCCAGGCGACGTGCAAGGCTCATGGTCACCCCTGTCGGGTATTGGTGTGCAGGCGTGACATAGGTCAGTCGGCAATCGGTCAACTGTTCCAGCCGGCCGCAGTCCAGCCCGTCTTCATCCACAGGCACGCCACACACCCGGCCGCCCGCGAGCGTGAAGGCATGAGCGGCCGCCCGATAGCCTGGGTTTTCCACAGCCACACCGTCGCCCGGTTGCAGCAGCAGCTGTGCACAAAGGCTGATGGCCTGCTGCGCACCGCTTGTGATCACAATTTGTTCAGCCGTACAGCTCAGCCCCCGCGAGCGGCGTAGATAGGCCGCTATCAGATCGCGCAAAGCCGGCTCGCCAGCGGGGTCACCATAGCCCAGTTGTGCAGGCGATGGGTTGCGCCAGAAACCCGCCTGTAGCTTGGCCCAGACGTCAAACGGGAACAGGTCGAATGCTGGAATACCAACGCGAAAAGCACGCGGCGCACCGCTTCTGGGCGGTGGCAAATGGTTGTTTTTCAGGCGCTGCAGAGGCGCGCTGATAAGCCTCCCGCTGGATAAATCCTCAGTATTTTCTTCACGAAATGTGGATAAACCTGTTGATAAGCCCAGGGATAACCCTGTGGATACTTGTGTGGACAGTTTTGGCAGCCGGCTAACGTAGGTGCCATCACCGACCCTGCTTTCGATGAAGCCCTCGGCATACAGTTGATCGTACGCGCGCACCACGCTGTTGCGTGAAAGAGCCAACATGGCAGCCAGGTCGCGCGTAGCCGGCAGACGAGTACCACTGCTCAGGCGCCCATCCAGTACCCGCGCTCGCAACGCCTGATATAGCTGCTGGCTAAGCCCGCGGCTGCGATCCAGGGCGATCCCGGCAGGGTCGAAAGGCAGTATGAGGGGCGACTCGCGCATGATATTGGACCTATGAAAACAGGCATTAATGGATCTTACCCAGAACCAATAGCCTGCCTAGGATGGAACCATTCGACAAGGATCCCGCCATGTACAACAGTAAGCCGCACCAGGAACACGACCTCACCCGCTTGCACCAGCACATGCTAGACACCCGCCTGGCCGTTCTGGTCAGCCAGGGCGAACAGGGCCTTCTGGCCACGCACCTGCCGGTGCTGGTCGATACCGCCGAGGGCGATTTCGGCACCGTGTATGCCCACCTGGCCCGGGCCAACCGCCAATGGCAAGACCTGCAGCACGGCGGCGAAGCACTGCTGGTATTCCCCGGCGCCGATGCCTATGTCAGCCCCGGCTATTACCCAAGCAAGGCCGAAAACCCCAAGGTGGTGCCAACCTGGAACTACCTGGCGGTGCACGCTTATGGCCCGGCCGAAGTTATCCATGAGGCCGAGCCGCTACTGGCTATCGTAAGCCGCCTGACCGACCGCCACGAACAGGGTCGCAGCGAACCATGGAAAGTCACCGACGCCCCTGCCGACTACATCGAGGGCATGCTCCGCGCCATCGTCGGCATCCGCCTGCCCATCGCGCGCCTGCAAGGTGCGCGCAAGCTCAGCCAGAACCGCTCCGGGCAAGACATCGCTGGTGTGCGCGAAGGCCTGAGCGCCAGCCCCGATCAACTGGACAATCAACTCGCGGCGCACATGCGCCAACTCTGAAGGAATAGCCCATGCCCAACCTTACCCTGCGCCCTGTCACGGCCCAAGATCACGCAGCCTGGCACGCCCTGTGGCAGGCCTACCTGCACTTCTACGAGACCGAGTTGGCCGATGCCGTCAGCCTGAGCACCTGGCAACGCCTGCTCGACCCCAGCGAGCCAACCCATTCGGCACTGGCCTGGGTCGACGGCAAGGCGGTGGGGATGGTCAACTTCATCTACCATCGTTCCAACTGGAGTATCGAGAATTCCTGCTACCTGCAGGACCTGTATGTGGACAGCACGCAACGTGGCCTGGGCATTGGTCGACAGTTGATCGAGCACGTCTACACCACTGCCAAGGCCGACAACTGCATCAAGGTGCACTGGCTGACCCACGAAACCAACGCCACCGCCATCAGCCTGTACCAGCAGGTTGCCGAGCGCTCGGGCTTCATCCAATTCCGCAAAGGCTTGTAGGCCGCACATGACAGACGCATTGAACTGGAAACCCGCCGCAACCCCCAAGGCCGAGCCCATTGAAGGCCGCTTCATCCGCCTGGAGAAGCTCGATCCAGGGCGCCACGGCGAAGACCTCTGGGAGGCACTGCAGGGGCCGGCCTCCGATCCGGTGCTGTGGGACTACCTGCCCTACGGCCCGTTCGCCGAACGCGTCGCCTTCGACCGCTGGCTGGAAGGCAACGCTGCTGGCCGCGACCCGCTTTTCTACACCGTCATCGACCGCGCCAGTGGCCAGGCCCAAGGCATCCTCAGCCTGATGTCGATCGTGCCTGAACACGGCCGGATCGAGATCGGCCACATTGCCTTCGGTGCCGCCATGCAGCGCACGCCCAAGGGTACCGAGGCGGTGTACCTGCTGGGCAAGCTGGGCTTCGCGCTGGGTAATCGACGGCTGGAGTGGAAGTGCAATAACGCCAATGCCCGCTCCAAACGTGCGGCAGAGCGATTCGGCTTCGTCTACGAAGGGGTGTTCCGCAAGCACCTGGTGGTGAAGGACCATAACCGCGATACGGCGTGGTATTCGATTACCGATGATGAATGGCCGGCGGTGGCTGCCGGGTTTGAGCGGTGGTTGAGTGAAGAGAACCAGCAGCCGGGTGGCCAGGTGGAAAGCCTTGAGATGTGCCGCAAAGGTTGAGCGGTGTGCTGAATCAGCTCTCCCACAAGGGATGCGCGTTGTGAGGTGCGGGTGAGTCCGGCACAAAAAAAGGGGAGCATCCGCTCCCCAGAGGTTAACCACTTGTAGATGAGGGCTTAAATCAGCCCTCGATCTCGATCAGGATCTCACCCGGCGTCACGCGATCACCCTTGGCCACATGGATGGCCACGACCTTACCGGCGATGGCCGCCTGCACTTCGGTTTCCATCTTCATGGCTTCGGTGATCAGGACCGCCTGGCCGGCCTTGACCATGTCACCTTCCTTGACCAACACATCAACGATGTTCCCTGGCATGGTGGTGCTCACGTGGCCAGGGTCGGTCGCTTGCTTGCGCTTGCTGCCGCCACCGCTGACGAACTCGTTGAGTGGCTCGAATACCACTTCCTCCGGCATGCCGTCGATCGACAGATAGAAGTGACGCTTGCCTTCGGCCTTAACGCCCACACCGGTGATGTCGACGCGGTAGGTTTCGCCGTGTACGTCGATGACGAACTCGGTCGGCACGCCTTCACCGCCTGGGGCAGCCACGGCACCGGCTTCCGGAATCGGCAGCAGAACTTCAGGCGTCAAGGTGCCAGCTTCGCGTTCTTCGAGGAACTTGCGGCCAATGTCCGGGAACATGGCGTAGGTCAGCACGTCTTCTTCGCAACGGGCCAGGGCACCGATGTCGCTACGCAACTTGGCCATTTCCGGCTTCAGCAGGTCAGCCGGGCGCACATCGATCACTTCTTCACTGCCGATAGCCTGGCGACGCAGTTGCTCGTTGACCACACCTGGGGCCTTGCCATAACCACCTTGCAGGTACAGCTTCACCTCATTGGTGATGGTTTTGTAGCGCTCACCCGCCAGCACATTGAAGAACGCCTGGGTGCCGACGATCTGCGAGGTCGGGGTGACCAGCGGCGGGAAGCCGAGGTCTTCACGCACACGCGGGATTTCGGCCAGCACTTCGTTCATGCGGTTGAGGGCGCCCTGCTCCTTGAGCTGGTTGGCCAGGTTGGAAATCATGCCGCCCGGTACCTGGTTGACCTGCACTCGGGTGTCTACCGCGGTGAACTCGCTTTCGAACTGGTGGTACTTCTTGCGCACGGCGTAGAAGTACAAGCCGATCTCCTGCAGAAGCTCCAGGTCCAGGCCGGTGTCGAACTCGCTGCCCTTGAGTGCAGCAACCATCGACTCGGTACCCGGATGGCTGGTGCCCCAGGCGAAGCTGGAGATGGCGGTGTCGATGTGGTCCGCGCCATTTTCCACGGCCTTCAGCTGGCACATGGCTGCCAGGCCGGCGGTATCGTGGGAGTGAATGAACACCGGCAGCGACTGTTCTGCCTTCAGCGCCTTGACCAGCTCGCCAGTGGCGAATGGGGTCAGCAGGCCGGCCATGTCCTTGATCGCCACCGAGTCGCAACCCATGGCTTCCATCTGCTTGGCCTGGTTCACGAAGGCTTCGATGGTGTGTACCGGGCTGGTGGTGTAAGCGATGGTGCCCTGGGCGTGCTTGCCGGCGGCCTTGACCGCTTCGATGGCCACGCGCAGGTTACGCACGTCGTTCATGGCGTCGAAAATGCGGAACACATCGATGCCGTTGACCGCCGCCTTGGCGACGAAGGCCTTGACCACGTCGTCGCTGTAATGACGGTAGCCCAACAGGTTCTGGCCGCGCAGCAGCATTTGCAGGCGGGTGTTTGGCAGCGCTGCGCGCAGCTTGCGCAGGCGCTCCCACGGGTCTTCCTTGAGGAAGCGCACGCAGGCGTCGAAGGTTGCACCACCCCAGACTTCCAGCGACCAGTAGCCAACCTTGTCGAGCTTGTCGCAGATCGGCAGCATGTCTTCGGTACGCATGCGGGTAGCCAGCAGGGACTGGTGAGCGTCGCGCAGGATCGTGTCGGTTACGTGAATTTTCTTGGACATTATAAGGTTCCTCACAGGCCTGCGTGGGCGGCGATGGCGGCGGCGATGGCCAGGGCCAGCTCTTCGGGTTTGCGCTTGATCGAGTAGTTGGTCAATTCAGGGTGGCTTTCGACAAAGCTGGTATTGAACTGGCCGCTACGGAATTCCGGATTGCGCAGGATTTCCTGGTAGTACGCGGCGGTGGTCTTCACCCCTTGCACGCGCATGTCGTCCAGGGCCCGCAGGCCGCGGTCCATGGCTTCTTCCCAGGTCAACGCCCACACCACCAGTTTCAGGCACATGGAGTCGTAGAACGGTGGAATGGTATAGCCGGTGTAGATCGCCGTGTCGGTGCGCACGCCCGGGCCGCCGGGGGCGTAGTAACGGGTGATCTTGCCGAAGCTGGGCAGGAAGTTGTTTTTCGGGTCTTCAGCATTGATACGGAACTGCAGGGCGTAGCCGCGGTGCTGAATGTCTTCCTGCTTGACCGACAGTGGCAGCCCCGAGGCGATGCGGATCTGCTCACGAACGATGTCGATACCGGTGATTTCCTCGGTAATGGTGTGTTCCACCTGCACCCGGGTGTTCATTTCCATGAAGTACACTTCGCCATCGGCGAGCAGGAACTCCACGGTACCGGCGTTCTCGTAATTCACCGCTTTGGCCGCACGCACCGCCAGGTCGCCGATGTAGGCGCGCTGCTCAGGAGTGAGCTGTGGGCTCGGGGCAATTTCGATGAGCTTCTGGTTACGGCGCTGGATAGAGCAGTCGCGCTCGAACAGGTGCACTACGTTACCGAAGCTGTCACCGAGAATTTGCGCCTCGATGTGCTTAGGGTTGACGATGCATTTCTCCAGGAACACTTCGGCCGAACCGAATGCCTTGGTCGCCTCGGAAATGACCCGTGGGAAGTTCTGTTCCAGTTCTTCGCGGCTATTGCAACGGCGAATACCACGGCCGCCACCACCGGAGGTGGCCTTGAGCATCACCGGATAACCGATGCGATCACCTTCGCTCAGGGCTTCATGAATATCGGCAACGTTGCCTTCGGTGCCCGGGGTTACCGGCACACCGGCGGCGATCATGGTGCGGCGCGCTTCGGTCTTGTCGCCCATACGGCGAATCACGTCGGCGGCCGGGCCGATGAACTTGATCCCGCGCTCGGCGCAAATTTCTGCCAGTTCAGCGTTTTCCGAAAGGAAACCATAGCCTGGGTGCAGGGCATCACAGCCGGTTTCCACAGCCAGGTTCACCAGCTTGCGCGGGTTGAGGTAACCGGCCAGCGGCTCGGCACCGATGCTGTGTGCTTCGTCAGCGCGCTTGACGTGCAAGGCATGCCGGTCGGCGTCGGAAAAGATCGCTACCGAGCGAATGCCCATCTCGGCGCAAGCACGCACGATCCGAACTGCGATTTCACCTCGGTTGGCGATCAGGATTTTTTTTATCACTGGAGTCTTCCCAAAGCCGTAGGAACAGTCGAGCCGGTTCTACCGGTCGGCGCGTGACCAGACGTTGCTGGCCAGTCGCGTATTCACCCTAGCGCTGTAGGTCGATAAACAAAAATCAATATTTGTTAGAGGCTGTATTAGCAAAAGCTTATAGTTGGGTAACAAGGTGTTGCCGAAGAGCTGATTAAAATGCGTAAGTCCTTGATGCGTATGACATTGCGTCAACTTCAGATCTTTAACGAGGTGTGCGATTTGCGGTCGTACAGCCGTGCTGCGGAGGAGATGGCGCTGACGCAACCCGCCGTTAGTCTACAGATCCGCCAGCTTGAAGAACTGATCGGCCAGCCATTGTTCGAGTACGTCGGCAAGAAGCTCTACCTGACCGAGGCGGCCGAGGCCTTGCAGCGCGCCAGCCACGATATCTTCGGGCGCCTGGAGAGCCTGGACATGCAGCTGTCGGACATGCAGGGCTCACTGCAGGGTCAGCTGAAACTGGCGATCGAGTCCAGTGCCAAGTACTTCGTGCCACACCTGTTCGCCGCCTTCAAGCAGCGTCACCCGGAAGTCAACCTGACCCTGACGGTGGTCAATCGTGCCCAAGCCATCCGCCGTCTTTCCGATAACCGCGACGACCTGATCATCATGTCGATGGTGCCGCAAGACATGGGCCTGGAGTTTCTGCCGTTCCTCAACAACCCGATCGTTGCGGTTGCGCCGCCACAGCACCCGCTGTGCAAGCTGGAGCAGTTGCGCATGCAGGACCTGGAGCCTCATACCCTGCTGGTCCGCGAGCAAGGTTCGGGAACACGCAAGGCGTGCGAAGAGTACTTCAAGGACAAGCGCGTGCATTTCGCCCAGACGCTTGAAGTAGCCTCGGCCGATGCCCAGCGCGAATGCGTGATCGCCGGGCTGGGGATCGCCCTGTTGACCCGTCACGCAGTCAACCTGGAATTGGCTACCGGGATGCTGAAGGAATTACCGGTCGAGGAGCTACCGCTGTACCGTAGCTGGTGCGTGGTGCAGGCCAAGGCCAAGCGGCAGTCGCCGGTGGCCTTGGCGTTTCTTGCATTCATACGCGGCGAACGTGCTCTTATCAGCGCGCTTGTTGAACGTTTTTCGGGGAAGTTGCCGCCGACGACTGCCATACCGTGAGTGCTTGCAGCTCGGGGTAGTCCGCCAGGTCGCGGAGCAATTGACGTTGGTCGCAATAGCTCTCGATCGCGCGGCGGTATTCCATACGGCGCTGATCCTTTTCCTGCTGCTTGCGAGCCTTGGCGTTGGGTTGGTACGTACCGTCGAAGTCACGAGCCATTGCCTGTCTCCCAGATAGTATGCGGGGGTTTCAGACTGGCCTTGATGGTTTACCGTTTGGCGGTGTAATGGTGACAGAATCGTGAATTTTCACTGCCTGTACCGGCCTCTTCGCGGGCTTGCCCCACTCACACAGGAATTGCACCGATTTATAGAAGTGCACAGTACCTGTGGGAGCGGGCAAGCCCGCGAAGACGCCAGTACAGGTTGAATTCAGTCGTCGGTAGCCTTGATCGACTTGGGCGACAGACGCAAGCTGCGCAAGCTGCGTTTCACGCTCTTCAGGTGGTTGACCAGGCTAGGCCCGCGCGCCATGGCAACGCCCATCGCCAGCACGTCGATCACCACCAGGTGGGCAATACGCGAGGTCAGTGGGGTGTAGATCTCGGTGTCTTCATGCACGTCGATCGCCAGGTTGACCGTCGATAGCTCGGCCAGCGGCGTCTGGCTGGGGCACAGGGTAATCAGGTTGGCGCCGCTCTCACGCACCAGGTTGGCAGTGATCAGCAGGTCCTTGGAACGGCCCGACTGGGAAATACACACCGCCACATCGCCCGGTTTCAGGGTAACGGCCGACATCGCTTGCATGTGCGGGTCGGAATACGCTGCCGCGCTGAGCAGCAGGCGGAAGAACTTGTGCTGGGCATCGGCCGCAACCGCACCGGACGCGCCAAAGCCATAGAACTCTACCCGCTGCGCCTGGGCCATGGCGCTCACGGCTTGTTGCAGCGCCTGCGGATCAAGGTGCTCGCGCACTTCCATCAGGGTGTGCAGGGTGGTGTCGAAAATCTTCAGGCTGTAGTCGGCGACCGAGTCGTCTTCGTGGATGGCGAACTGACCGAAGCTGGCCCCGGCAGCCAGGCTTTGCGCCAGCTTCAGCTTCAGGTCCTGAAAGCCCGAGCAGCCAATGGCCCGGCAGAAACGCACGATGGTCGGCTCACTGATACCCACGCTGTGCGCCAAATCGGCCATGGAGCTGTGCATGACGGCAGCCGGGTCGAGCAGCACGTGGTCGGCCACTTTCAGTTCCGATTTGCGCAGCAAGTGGCGCGATTGGGCGATATGTTGCAACAGATTCACAGGCGGGACTCGGTTATGATCGGCTTGCCGGGTTGTAGCTTTCTTGTAGTTATACTACATGGACGCCAACCCGCCCAGTTAAACGAACGTGGAGAGTGGTGGTTTGACTATTCCTTGCGACATTCTGGTCTTCGGCGGCACCGGTGATCTGGCCCTGCACAAATTGCTTCCGGCGCTCTACCACCTGTTTCGCGAGGCCCGTCTGAACCCTGCCGTGCGGGTCATCGCACTGGCCAGGCGCAATCTGCCACGCATCGACTATCTGAAGCTCGCCGAACGCCATTGTCGGGCACAGATTGCCCGCAGCGACTTCGACGAAGAGGTGTGGCAGCGGTTTTCCGCACGGGTCGACTACTTCCCGATGGATGCCTCACAGAGCGCCGACTTCGGCCGCCTGGCACGCTACCTGGGCGAACCCGGTGGGCTGACGCGCATCTTCTACCTGGCCACCGCTCCCAACCTGTTCGTGCCGATTGCCAACCACCTGCGCATTGCCGGACTGGCCGACACCGAAGCGCGCATCGTGCTGGAAAAACCGATCGGCCATTCGCTGCAATCGGCCACTGCCATCAATGAAGCGATTGGCACGGTGTTCGAAGAAAGACAGGTGTTTCGCATCGACCACTACCTGGGCAAGGAAACCGTGCAGAACCTGATGGCCCTGCGTTTTGCCAATGCCCTGCTGGAGCCGGTGTGGCGCAACAACCAGGTCGACCATGTCCAGATCAGCGTTTGCGAGACACTGGGCGTAGAAAACCGCGGTGCCTACTACGATCGCGCCGGGGCTATTCGCGACATGCTGCAGAACCACCTGCTGCAACTGCTTTGCCTGGTGGCCATGGAGCCACCCGCGCAGTTCGAGGCCGAAGCGGTACGCGACGAAAAGGTGAAAATCCTGCGCGCCCTCAAGCCGATCACCGGCCAGGATGTGCAGGACAAGACGGTACGCGGCCAGTATGGTGCCGGGCGTATCGGCGGCCAGGAAGTGCCGGCCTACTACTTTGAAAAGGACGTCGACAACGACAGCGATACCGAAACTTTCGTGGCCATCGAGGCGCACATCGACAACTGGCGCTGGGCGGGCGTGCCTTTCTATCTGCGCACCGGCAAACGCATGGCGCGGCGCGCTTCGCAGATCGTCATCCAGTTCAAGCCAGTGCCTCACGAACTGTTCAGCGGCGGCCAGGTCAACCAGTTGCTGATACAGCTGCAACCGGACGAACGCATCAGCCTGCGCATGATGACCAAGAGCCCAGGCAAGGGCATGCGCCTGGAACCCGTGGACCTGGACCTTAATCTGGCCCAGGTGTTCAGCCAGACTCGCCGCTGGGAAGCCTACGAGCGTCTGCTGCTGGATGTGCTCGAAGGTGATTCGACACTGTTCATGCGCCGCGATGAAGTGGAAGCAGCCTGGGCCTGGGTAGATCCAATCATCAAGGGCTGTGAAGAGCACTTCCAGGCGCCCCGCCCCTACCCGGCTGGCAGTTTCGGGCCCGAACAAGCCAACAGCCTGCTCGCCAGGCATGGCAGGCATTGGCATGGCTGAATGACCTGTGCGATGGCGCGATCTTTAATTCGAAACAGGAGCAGAAAAAGTCGAAGGTGCGAAATCCGTCGCTTGAAGGCCAGCGCCTGACCATGCCTCAGCCAGCTCGCGCAGGCCGTGACCTGGCCCCGGACCGATGAGCGGGATGCCGCCAGGTGAATATTCATACAGTAGATATTTGCCCCTCACCCGGCATCGCCCTAGAATGGCCCGATGCGCACAGACGACCTCTCTCTCCTGCTGAATTCCCTCAACGATGCCCAACGCCAGGCCGTAGCGGCCACGCTCGGGCGTCAACTGGTGCTTGCCGGCGCCGGTTCCGGTAAAACCCGCGTGCTGGTACACCGCATCGCCTGGCTGATCCAGGTCGAGCAGGCGTCGCCGCACTCGATCCTGTCGGTGACGTTCACCAACAAGGCCGCAGCAGAAATGCGCCAGCGGATCGAGCAACTGCTGGGCATCAACCCGGCAGGCATGTGGGTAGGCACCTTCCACGGCCTGGCCCATCGCCTGTTGCGGGCCCACTGGCAGGAAGCGCGGCTGGTGCAGAACTTCCAGATCCTCGACAGCGACGACCAGCAGCGCCTGATCAAGCGGGTCATGCGCGAGTTGGGCCTGGACGAGCAGAAGTGGCCGGCACGCCAGGCCCAATGGTTCATCAACGGACAGAAAGACGAAGGCCTGCGCCCGCAGCATATCCAGGCGGGGGGCGACCTGTTCCTGGCGACCATGCGCGAGGTCTATACGGCCTACGAGCAGGCGTGCGAGCGCGCCGGTGTCATCGATTTCTCCGAGCTGCTGCTTCGCGCCCTGGACCTGTGGCGTGACCACCCGGGCCTGCTGGAGCACTATCAGCGACGCTTCCGCCACGTGCTGGTGGACGAGTTCCAGGATACCAACGCCGTGCAGTACGCCTGGTTGCGCCTGCTGGCACGCGGTGGCGACAGCCTGATGGCGGTAGGCGATGACGACCAGTCGATCTACGGCTGGCGCGGCGCCAAGATCGAAAACATTCACCAGTACACCGCCGACTTCCCCGACGCCGAAATGATCCGCCTGGAGCAGAACTACCGCTCCACCGGCGGCATCCTCAAGGCGGCCAACGCGCTGATCGCCAACAACAGCGGGCGCCTGGGCAAGGAACTGTGGACCGACATGGGCGAAGGCGAACCACTGACCCTGTACGCGGCCTACAACGAGCACGACGAAGCGCGCTATGTCGTGGAAACCATCGAGAGCATGGTCAAGCAGGGCAATGCGCGCAACGAGATCGCCATCCTGTACCGTTCCAACGCCCAGTCGCGCGTGCTGGAAGAGGCCCTGCTGCGCGAGCGCATCCCCTACCGCATCTATGGCGGCCAGCGCTTCTTCGAGCGCGCCGAAATCAAGAATGCCATGGCTTACCTGCGCCTGATCGAAGGGCGTGGCAACGATGCCGCTCTGGAGCGGGTGATCAACGTGCCGCCGCGCGGTATTGGCGAAAAAACCGTCGAAGCCATCCGCGAGCACGCCCGCCACAGCCAGCTGTCCATGTGGGAGGCCATGTGCCAGCTGATCGCTGCCAAGGCCCTGAAAGGCCGCGCCGCCAGTGCCCTGGGGGCCTTTATCGAGCTGATCGAGGGGCTGGCTGCCAAGGTTGTGGACATGCCGCTGCATACCATGACCCAGACCACCATCGAACAGTCCGGCCTGATCACCTATCACCAGGAAGAAAAGGGTGAAAAGGGCCAGGCACGGGTAGAAAACCTTGAGGAACTGGTCAGTGCGGCGCGCAACTTCGAGTCCACCGACGAAGACGCAGACCTTTCCCCGCTCTCGGCCTTCCTTGGCCACGCCTCACTCGAAGCTGGCGATACTCAGGCTGACGAGCATGAAGACAGCATCCAGCTGATGACCCTGCACAGCGCCAAAGGCCTTGAGTTCCCATATGTGTTCCTGGTGGGCATGGAAGAAGGCTTGTTCCCGCACAAGATGAGCCTGGAAGAACCCGGCCGCCTGGAAGAGGAACGACGCCTGGCCTATGTAGGCATCACCCGCGCCATGCGCCAGCTAGTCATGACCTATGCCGAAACACGCCGCCTTTATGGCAGCGAGACTTACAACAAGGTGTCGCGTTTCGTACGTGAAATTCCGGCAGGCCTGGTTCAGGAAGTACGCCTGTCCAACAGCGTCAGCCGCCCGTTCGGCGGGGCCAAGACGGCCACCAACAGCAACCTGTTCGCCAATGCCAGCATTCCGCAGACTGCGTTCAACCTTGGCCAGCGTGTGCAGCATGCGGTATTCGGCGAAGGTGTGATCCTCAACTTCGAGGGTTCTGGCGCTCAGGCGCGGGTGCAGGTGAATTTTGCCGAAGGTAGCAAATGGCTGATGCTGGGGTATGCCAAGCTCGAGGCTGTCTAAAGCCCGCAAGGGTCGGGCCTGCCAACTTTGTAACATTCAAGCAAAAGCTCGAAACACTATGTCGCTGGTCATGTGCCCGGGAACCTGTGCACCATGACGCGCGTGCAATCCACAACAGGGGATATCCCACTTATGCAACGTTTTCTTAGCATCGCACTGGCGCTCTGCGTCGGCCTGACGCTGAGCCTGGACGCCAGCGCCAAGCGTTTCGGCGGCGGCAAGAGCTCGGGCTCCGCGCCTATCCACCAGACCCGCCAGGCTACGCCAACCACGCCTGCTGCCGCGCCGACCGCACCTGGCCGTGCACCGGCTGCCGCCAGCGGTGCTTCGCGCTGGTTGGGCCCACTGGCCGGCCTCGCCGCCGGTGGCCTGCTGGCTTCCATGTTCATGGGCGACGGTTTCGAAGGCTTCCAGATCATGGACTTCCTGATCGTGGCGCTCATCGCCTTCCTCGTGTTCCGCTTCATCGCCGCGCGCCGTCGCCAGCAGCAGCCACAAATGGCCATGCCAGGCCATGCGCCGATGCAGCGTGAGGCTCACGCGCAGCCTGCGCAGCCGTCGATTTTCGGTGGTTCGGCGGCACCTGCTGCCGCAGCCGCACCGGTGATCAACGCGCCGGCCTGGTTCAACGAGCAGAGCTTCCTGGCGGCAGCCCGTAACCACTTCCAGTCGCTGCAGCAGCACTGGGATGCCAATGAAATGGACAAGATCAGCGAGTTCGTTACCCCGCAAATGCTTGAGTTCCTCAAGCGTGAGCGTGCTGAGCTGGGTGATGGCTTCCAGTCTACCTACATCGATAACCTGGAAGTGCAACTGGACGGTGTCGATGACCGCGCCGACCGCACCGACGCTACCCTGACCTTCCGTGGCGTGTCGAAGAATTCGCGCTTCGACCAGGGCGAAGTGTTCAGCGAAAGCTGGCACATGGTTCGCGCCCAAGGCGAGAACCAGCCTTGGCTGGTAGCCGGTATCCGTCAGAACGGCTAACCGCTGCGTGCTAAACACAGAACCCCGGGCTTGCCCGGGGTTTTTGCTTTTGCCAAAGTGGGCTACTAGGGTATAAGGCGCAGCGTTGTCATCTAGGTCAGAGGAAGTGAACCGTGGAAGAAGTGATCGAACAACTCCGTGAAGCGAATGAGCCAGTACCAGTGCCCCTGGAGCTTCCCGATGAAGACCAGCTGGTAGAGATCGAAGAACAGCTGTTCATCAATATTCCATTCGTGTTCAAAGAGTTTCTGCTGACCGTAAGTGATGTGGTTTACGGCTCCCTTGAGCCTGTTACCGTCACTGATCCGCAGTCGCACACCTACCTGCCAGATGTGGCCTCCAACGCCTGGGATGCCGGCGTACCGCGTGACCTGATTCCGCTGTGCCAGGACGGCGACAATTACTATTGCGTCGAAGAGGACGGCACCGTGGTGCTGTGGGATGCCGAAGAGGAAATTGTCGGCGAAGACAGTTGGGAATCGGTGTGGCACTGGGCGCGAGATGTTTGGCTGGAGAGCTGATCGCTAACGCCCTTATAGATGCGCGATTTGAGGCAGGAAAATGACGTCTTAGCGACTCAAGGTCGTTAAAATCGCCAGGCTTTTTGCGCCTGGCGACATCGCTATAGCCCCATCTCCTCGGGCGGGTGAGATACTTTGCCCGGGGCAGACCCCCTCAGTGCGAGTTCTCGCGACTGTTCTCCAGCGTCTCCAGCAACGCGATCTGCATGCGCGTGTGCACGCGGATAAACCAGCGCCACAACAACGCCACCACCACCGCAGCTACCACGGCAATCACCAGCAGCAATTCGCTGGTGGGCAGAATGCTGGCGGACAATGCCGACAGCAGCAGGAAAATCACCAGCAGCGACAACAGCGGGATCACTTCGGCGATCACACGGCGCACGCGCTGGGTATGTCGCCCGGCCATTTCCGGCTTCACGCCCATCTCTGCCAGCAGCATCGAGAGTGCTTTTAGCTTGCGGTACGCGGCGATCAGGAATGGCAGTGACAGCAACAACGCTGCCCCCCAAATGACGGCCTTCTGCTGGCTGACATCGCTGACCCACTCGCTGAGCCAATTGCCGATACGCCCTGCAAAGTAGCCGCCACTGAAGAAAATGGCGATCACCAGCGCCAGGTTCACCCCCACCTGCAACAGGATGCGCCGGATCATCGCCGCCAGCATGGCACTCTCGCCCTGCGGCTGGATGTTGCGTAACCACTCGCCATACAACGACAACACGCGTGCGAGGCGGGCGGGCACCACATTGCCCAGTTTCTGCGACAACGGGTCAGCCGCGCGGATCAGATAGGGTGTCAGCAACGTGGTGATTGCCGATACCGCCACCGCCACCGGGTAAAGGAAGTCGCTGGTCACCTGCAGGGTCATGCCCAGCGCGGCAATGATGAAGGAGAACTCGCCGATCTGCGAAAGCCCCATGCCCACACGCAAAGACGTACGCCCGTCATTGCCGGCAATGAACGCCCCCATGCCGCAAGACAGCATTTTGCCCAGCACCACCGCCAGAGTGATGACAACGATAGGCCAGGCATAGTCGATCAGTACCTGAGGGTCGATCATCAGGCCGATGGCGACGAAGAAGATGGCACTGAACAGGTCGCGTACAGGCTCGATCAGACGTTCGATCTTCAGCAACTGGCGTGATTCGGCCATGATTGCGCCAATCAGGAAAGCGCCTAGCACCATGCTGTACTCCAGCTTCACAACCAGCAGGCAGAAGCCGAAACACAGGCCCAGAACAGTGATCAGCAACATTTCGTTGCTTTCGAACTTGGCGACATAGGCCAGTAACCGCGGTACCAGCAAAATACCGATGACCAAGGCGACGATCATGAACAGCGACAGCTTGCCGACAGTGGAGAACACTTCGCCCGAGCTGACCGTGCCGCTGACCGCGATGCCCGACAGCAGGGCAATGATACCGATACCCAGAATGTCCTCGACGATCAGCACGCCGAAGATCAGCTGGGCAAAGCGCTCGTTCTTCATCTTCAAGTCGTTGAGCGCCTTGACGATGATGGTGGTGGAGGAAATGGCCAGAATGGCGCCCAGGAACAGTGAATCCATGGTGCTCCAGCCAAACCAGCGGCCAATCTCGAAACCGATCCAGATCATCAGGACGATTTCCAGGAACGCTGCGATGAACGCCGTGGCACCGACCTTGAACAGCTTGCGCAAGCTGAACTCGAGCCCCAGGCAGAACATCAGGAAGATCACCCCCAGTTCGGCGAGGGTCTTGATGGTGTCTTCGTCATGAATCAGGCCGAACGGCGGAGTGTGCGGGCCAATGATGAAGCCGGCGACAATGTAGCCCAGCACCACCGGCTGCTTGAAACGGTGAAAAAGAATGGTGACCACGCCAGCGACCAGCATGATGACTGCCAGGTCCTGGATGAAGCTGATGGCATGCATGGCGTGATACTCCTTTTCTCGTCTTGTGAATGCCTGGGCAGACCGCTCCTCTGCCGAGGCAAACCTGAGCGAGCAGCAAGTACATACTGTATTGAATCCGGGAACACCCATGTTGCATGGGCGTACTCAGGTTAACATCGCACTCCGCCGCAAAAAGCCAGTGCAATATGCAGAAACAGATCGGCTGGAAAAGCGCCGCTGATGGCATGATCAGCGTGACGATGATGCGCCAGCCAACGTCCCGTATCAGCAAGGCACATTCAAAAGAGGGGAACAGCAGTGTCAGCAGATAACGCCCTCCATTCGCCCGATTCAGCGCAACCTCACCGTGAGCACACTATGGAACCTGGAAACGCCCAGCTGAGCATGACCGTCCTGATGACCCCGGACATGGCCAACTTTTCTGGCAACGTACATGGCGGCACCCTGCTCAAGTACCTCGACGAAGTGGCTTATGCATGCGCCAGCCGTTATGCCGGCAGTTATGTGGTGACCCTGTCGGTCGACCAGGTGATCTTCCGTGAACCCGTGCACGTGGGTGAACTGGTGACCTTCCTGGCGTCGGTCAACTACACCGGCAACACTTCGATGGAAGTTGGCATCAAAGTGGTGACCGAGAACATTCGCGAGCGCTCGGTGCGCCATTCCAACAGCTGCTTCTTCACCATGGTCGCGGTCGACGACAACCGCCGCCCGGTGCCGGTGCCACCACGCCAGCCGCACAGCAGCGAAGAAAAGCGCCGCTTCCTGCAAGGCCAGCAGCGCCGGCAGATCCGCCAGGAACTGGAAAAGCGCTATCAGGACTTGAAAACCGACGCCATTTAAAGCGCCAGTAACTGCGCTTCGAAGCGCACCCGTGGGTGCGCAATGCGGTCCTGGGCCCGTACCAACTGCAATTCGTAGCTGGCGCAGGCCTGGGTTTCCAGCAGCACTTCATGCACTGCCGCAGCCGTGAATTCGAATGCCTGCACCCAGCTGTCGCCGAGCAGTACACGCGCCAGGAACAAGCCTGAGGTCAGGTCACCCACCCCCACCGGCTGACGCGGAAACGCCAGCAGTGGGCGGCGCAAGTGCCAGCTGTGCTCGGCGGTCACCAGCAACATTTCGAACTGTTCTTCGGCCCGCCCGGGGTACGCCAGGTGCTTGACCAGTACAACCTGCGGCCCACGCTGCAGCAGGCTGCGCGCCATGTTCACGCAATCCTCCAGCGACTGGGCGCGGCGCCCACAGAAACTGTCCAGCTCCAACTGGTTGGGGCACAGGATGTCCGCTGTGGCTGCAGCCTCGTCAAGCAGAAACTCACTGACTTCGGGCGGCACGATGCAGCCCTTTTCCGGGTGCCCCATGACCGGGTCGCACAGGTATAACGCTTTTGGGTTTACCGCCTTGATCCGCTCGACGCCGGCCAGGATCGCTCGCCCTTGTTCGGCACTGCCCAGGTAGCCGGAAAGCACTGCATCGCAGTGGCCCAGCTCGCCGATATTGGAAATGCCTTCCACCAACGCAGGAATTTGCGCTGGGGCAAGCACTTCACCCGCCCACTGGCCATACTGTGTGTGATTGGAGAACTGCACGGTATTGAGCGGCCAGGCATTGACCCCGATACGCTGCATGGGGAATACCGCGGCGCTGTTGCCGGCGTGGCCGAACACCACGTGGGACTGAATGGCGAGCAGGTGCGGGGTACGTTTCATGCGGGAGGTTTCCAAAGCTGTTTCTAGGATTGTGCGCAGCGCAGTATGAACTCGATTGCTACCTGTACGACAGGCCAGGAACGCAGTTAAGCTGGATCTACCTGTTTGGAGCATATGCAAATGTTGACCCTGGAGAACCTCTTCGTCCTGATGCTGGTAGCCACGGCAGGCGCCTGGTTGTGGCACAACCATGGGTTGCGTGAAAAGGCCCTGGAACGGGTCAAACAGCATTGCGCCAAACTCGACCTGGAGTTGCTTGACGATGCCGTAGCGCTCAAGCGCATCGCCTTTGTCCGGGATGCCAATGGCCGCAAGCGCCTGGCACGCGTCTATGCCTTCGAATTCACCGTCACGGGTGAGCAACGTCACCCCGGCACCGCGACCCAGTTCGGCGCCCACAGCGTGCAGATCGAACTGGCGCCCTACCCGTTCGAAATCAAGACCCCACCACGCGCCGACAACGTCATAGAGATGCAGCAATGGCGCCAGGAGCACAACCGCTGGCGCAACTGATCAACTGACGCGACATTCATTCAACCCGGCTTGCAACGCGGGTTGCGGTTGCGGCTGATCGAAAATCAACTCGATACGGCTATCCCTGCGCCAGTCGCTGGGCTGCCAAGCGGGCATATCCCCATTCAGCCCGTTGAATGACCACCAGCCCTCCGTGCTGTGGATAACTCCCTTGGCCCGCCGCCATGGCAAAGCACACAAGAAAGCCTTTAGCCGCTGTGGATAAAACTGTTGGCCAGGGTGCCACCGCCAGCCAATACTCCAACCGCCCTCCCCTTGCTGGGCAAGGCAGATAGGCTGACGGGGGTCTGCCCACAATACTGCGGGGGCTATTCCAAGATTGTCGACAATCTGGTTTTCCAGTAATGAGCTGTCAACAATCTGTGTAGATGCCGTCGGGAGGCCGGACAGAGGCAGTTGCCCTTGCACGGTCCACACGATGCTCTTTTCTTTAAATTTATTAGTTATCAACAACTTATGTTGTTCATCCACAGCCTCTGATTTATTGAAAACCACGTGTTCAGAGGCATTGAAAGCCTGCTGTTGAGCCTCTGGAAGCGGCTTGTTTCGAGCCATGGCCTGGGCATCCACAACCATCAAGAGTGGCT
Organism: Pseudomonas sp. CGJS7; assembly: GCF_036961695.1. Classification (NCBI taxonomy): domain Bacteria; kingdom Pseudomonadati; phylum Pseudomonadota; class Gammaproteobacteria; order Pseudomonadales; family Pseudomonadaceae; genus Pseudomonas; species Pseudomonas sp. CGJS7. The sequence continues at coordinate 28,968 of NZ_JBAMDI010000043.1, forward strand.
GAATTGTCAGCACTCCAACCCAAGGCGCTTGTTGCAACTGAGCCAGCAGCTGCAACGGATGGCCCAGGCCGGAAGGTTCGATAAACAGCCGGTCAGGCCGCGATTTGCGTAGCAATCGGCCCAGGCCCACCTGGAACGGCATGCCGTTGACGCAGCACAGGCAGCCGCCTGCAACCTCGCCGATGGCGATGCCGTCCTCGTCACGGCTAAGTAAGGCTGCATCCAGGCCGACAAGGCCGAACTCGTTGATCAATACCGCCCAGCGCTCGTTTGCGGGTCGCTGGGCCAGCAGTTGACGGATCAAAGTGGTCTTGCCAGCACCCAGCGGGCCAGCAATTACATGGGTGGGAATGTTCTGCAACATGGCGTGGCTTCAGGCGGCGGTGATGCCTCACTATGCGCTGTCAGGCCAGCCAGTCAAGGCTGAGCAGCAAACGCCCCTGCTGTGCCGAAGGGGACCGATGAACCAGGCCTGCCCCTTCATTACCCTGCCATTTTTCACCTTTGAGTATCGCCACCTCACCGGCTTGCAGTTGCTGGATGTTATCCACAGATGGTTTAGCTGTGTGTAACTCACCACGACCGCTATCCCGTTCTTGCAACCATTCGCTACCTGGGCCGACGTAGGTGGTGAGCAGGCGCAAAGGTACGTTATCCACATGGAAGCGTGGACACATGGGACCGTCCAGAACGCGCAAGCGCAAACCGACCCGACGTGCGCCAACCAGGCAGGTATAAGCCGCCACCAACCAGGTCACATCAGCAACGAAAGCTTCATATCCATGCAAATCCGCCGCTTCACGCAGCAGATCTGGCAATACCGGCTTCTGTTCCTCGTCCACATCAATTACCCGCTGATCAGCCAAGGGCTGGCCAAGGCTGATCACCAGTGCGGCAAAGTCCTCCAGTTGGGCCGGCAAGCGCCGCCGCCATACGGCCAGGTTCACGCCATCCTGCAGCACTTCGGCCAGCACCTGGGGCGTCTCGCCAAACACCTGAAAGATATCCACAGATCGGTGCGCCAGGTTCATGCTGCCGCCTCCTCATGCCATGGGCCAAATGGGTCAGGTAGGCGCAACCAGCCCATGTGGCCCAAGTCCATTTCTTGATCCGTCAACAGGCATGCATCGAGGGCTGTGGATAATTTTTCGAAGTCGATATTCTGCCCGATAAACACCAACTCCTGTCGGCAGTCACCGGTGTCGGCGGTCCAGTGTTTCAAGATCGCATTCGTGTTATCCACATCCTGTGGCCACTGCTCGCGTGGCACGAAGCGCCACCAGCGGCCAGCCAGACCATGGCGCATCATGCCGCCCGCTTGCGACCAGCTGCCAGCTTCCTGATATTTGCTGGCCAACCAGAAAAACCCTTTGGAACGCAGCAGCCTTCCGTTTTCCCAGTCCTTGTGGATAAAGTCGTAAAAGCGCTGTGGATGAAGCGGGCGTCGGGCCTGCCAGGTCATGGCCGCGATTCCGTACTCTTCGGTTTCTGGTACATGTTCACCGCGCAGCTCCTGCAACCAGCCTGGTGCCTGGGCCGCCTGATCGAAGTCGAACAGCCCGGTGTTGAGGATACGTGCCAACGGCACTTGGCCCATGACCATGGGTACGATCTGCGCTCGGGCATTGAGACTGCGCAAAATAGCGATGAGTTCTTCGCGCTCATGTTGGCTGATCAGGTCGATCTTGCTCAGCAGCAGCACATCTGCGAACTCGACCTGCTCGATCAGCAAATCACTGATCGACCGCTCGTCTTCTTCGCCCAACGTTTCGCCGCGGCTGGCTAGGCTGTCTGCTGCTTGATAGTCGCGCAGGAAGTTCAAGCCATCGACCACGGTGACCATGGTGTCCAGTCGCGCCATATCGGACAGACTGCGACCCTGCTCGTCGCGGAAAGTGAAAGTCTCAGCCACTGGCAGTGGCTCAGAGATACCGGTGGACTCGATCAGCAAATAATCGAAACGCCCCTCTTCGGCCAGTCGCGCAACCTCCTCAAGCAGGTCTTCGCGCAACGTGCAGCAAATGCAGCCGTTGCTCATCTCGACCAGTTTCTCTTCAGCGCGGTTGAGGCTGACATTGCGCTGCACCTCACTGGCATCGATGTTGATTTCACTCATATCGTTGACGATTACCGCCACCCGCAGGTTGTCGCGGTTGCGCAGCACATGGTTGAGCAGCGTGCTCTTGCCGGCGCCCAGAAAGCCGGACAGCACGGTGACGGGAAGACGATTGGACATGGCGAACCTCTTCAGGCAGACGCATTCGAAACGATGCATTGCATAATGTTATAAGATAACAATACACTTTCGCCAAGTGGTTCTCGACGGACGAGTGCTCACAGAGGATGAAAAATGAATTTGCCACGCGTCATGGCATTGCTGTTACTCACCATGCCTGCTTCGCTGTTGGCCATGCCACAAAACCAAACACTGGTCCTTTGTACGCGAAGTGCGACGCTGCTCGCTTGCCAGGACGGCAAAGGCACTTACTACAGTGTGCGTACTGAAGGCAGCACCTTCTACCTTCGCGGCTACGACTTCAGCAGCCGTCGGCTGTGGGCACAAACCAACAGCCGCTATGGCACATTGACTTTTTTTACCGGCCTGGCCAGCGATGGTGAGGCCTGGGTGGGTTACAGCCGCCGCGTAGGCTGGACCACCTTGAACCGCGTATCCAGTTCCAGCGGGGAGCGCTTCAAGCTGCATTGCAGCTTGATCGAGGGGTGCCGTTGACGCCTCCTTTCATTTTGAACGCTTTTTCTCTGCTGCCTATTTTGTAAGTCAGCTTCGAGCACGCGCTGAAAACACCAGCCTTGACCAGCCCTTTGTCAGACCGAAAAGCTATGCCGTAACCGCGTCGAGGCAAGGATCGAAATGAAATGTTCCACGTGGAACTATCCGAGCCTGCATGCCCACGACGCGGTTGCCACTCACCAGTGTGAATTTCAGCTGCGCGGTTTGACCGTCCCGCAGTCATTGCCTAGCCACACCGCACGCGTGTTCATGCTGCCTTGCTGCTGCACACCCGAAGCGTTGAACGTGCCACTGACCTGGGTGGTGAATTCCCGATCACTGAGGAATGTAGCCTGGCCATTACCCTGTGCTTTCGGGCAACTGAACTGGAATTTCCACACGTTACCGGTACGGTCGGTAATCTTCTGCGTGCAGCCCGATTTCGGGTCCTGCAGCGGAATGTCATTCGTTGCCACCTGTTCCGGCGTCAGGCACGAACGCACCCCCTTACCACCTACACTGACCCCTTGTTTGGCCAACACCCCTTCCATCATTGCACGCTGCTCTGGCGGCAGGTTCTTCAACTGGCCGAGCATGAATTCCATGTCGGGTAGCGGCTTGCCATCGACCTGCATGTTGCTGGTGGTCACCTCCCACAACCCCGGTTGCAGCATCTGGGCTTGTACCAGTGGACTGCTCATGCCTAGGGCCAACGCCAACAGTGGCAGACGAATCTTCATGGACGAACGCTCCTGGAAAAAAGCCGGTCAAACGGGCCGGACTGAGCCTTAGACGCCAAATCCGCCTGCGGGTTGCAGGCGGACCGGGAACGTGTTCTGTTACCTCAAGTGTACTCGGCAAGCAGGATGCATATGGATTACCACAGCCCCTACTTCTTTGGTTACCTACTCGGCCTGATCCATCTGCTGGGTATTGTCGCCGCACTGCATGCGCTGTTCACCGTGCGGACAGCTCAGGGTGCCATTGCGTGGGCGATGCCCTTGCTCTTCATCCCCTACCTCACCTTGATCCCCTACCTGATCTTCGGCGCCCGCTCGTTCTACGCCTACATCAAGGCTCGGCGTCAGGCCAACCAGGAAATGCACGTGGCCATGGCCAACCTCAACTGGCGACCTTGGGTTGAAGAAGCCCTTACCGCCCGCGAGTCCGAAAGCTACGCCGCGTTGCGAGCGATGCCCAAGCTGGGTCGCATGCCATGCCTGGCAAATAACCAGGTAAAACTGCTGATCAATGGCAAGGCCACCTTCGATGCCATCTTCGCAGCCATCGAAAAAGCACGCGATGTGGTATTGGTACAGTTCTTCATCATTCATGACGACACCCTCGGCAAGGCACTGCAGCAACTCTTGCTACGCAAAGCCGCCGAAGGCGTGCAGGTGTTCATGCTGTACGACCGTGTCGGTAGCCATGCCTTGCCGTCCAGCTACAGCCAGGTGCTGCGTGACGGCGGTGTACAGATCCACGCATTCGCCACCCGTCGCGGCTGGTTCAATCGCTTCCAGGTGAACTTCCGCAACCATCGCAAGATTGTGGTGGTGGATGGGTTGCTCGGCTTCATCGGCGGTCACAATGTGGGAGACGAGTACCTGGGTGAACATCCACAGCTTTCCCCCTGGCGTGACACCCACGTACAGATCAGCGGGCCAGTACTGGCCTGCCTGCAAGAGTCGTTCGCCGAGGACTGGTACTGGGCCACGCGCCAGCTACCGCCGCTGATCCTGCCCGATACGTACCCGGATAACGGCGTGCTGTGTCAGGCCCTTGCCAGCGGCCCGGCAGACCCACAAGAAACCTGCTCGCTGTTCTTCCTTGAAGCGATTCATTCGGCCACCCGCAGGGTGTGGATCACCAGCCCCTACTTCATCCCTGACGAGGCCGTGTTCGCCGCCTTGCGGCTGGCGGTACTACGAGGAGTCGATGTGCGGGTGCTCATCCCGTCACGGCCGGACCACCGCATCGTCTACGCTGCCTCCAGCCTGTTTGCCTTCGAAGCGGTGCGCGCGGGGGTACGTATGTTCCGTTACCAACCCGGGTTTCTGCATCAGAAGGTGGTGCTGGTGGATGATGACGTCAGCGCGATTGGGAGTGCCAACCTGGACAACCGATCGTTCCGCCTGAACTTCGAGATTACCCTGCTGACAGTCGATCGCGGCTTCGCCGACCAGGTCGAGCACATGCTCCAGGAAGACTTCGAACAAGCGCGGGAAATTACTGCAGAAGACACCCAAGATACCCATCGACTGCAGCAATTGGGGATGCGGATTGCGCGGCTGATATCACCGATTCTTTAGGGTGAACACGCCCGTTGAAAGCGGCCTTTTCGCGCTAAAGGCCGCTCCTGCACAGCCTTATCAGGGCTGTGATACTTACGATTTCAGCGGTACAAGTCTTCCCGCGTCCAGGGCAGGTCATGATGCCCGTCGGCGTATGGCTTCACTGCCAATATCTGGTGCAGGTTGATCCACCCCTTCTGAAAGGCGTAGGCACACCCGGCCAAGTACAAACGCCAGATCCGCAGGGTCTTCTCAGGCACCAGCGCTGCCGCCTTGTGCAACTGGTTCTCCAGGTTCTCGCTCCAGTGGTGCAAGGTTTTAGCGTAGTGCAGGCGCAGGCTCTCCACGTCCACTACCTCCAGCCCGGCTTCACAGATACTGGCGCTGATCATCGACAGGTGCGGCAGCTCGCCGTGGGGGAATACATAGCGATCGATGAACTCACCCGCCCCGCGCCCGACCGGTCGGCCATCGACGTGCTTGGCAGTGATGCCGTGGTTCATCACCAGCCCCCCTTCCCTCACCGCCCCGAACAGCTTCTGGCAGTAAAGCGCCAGGTTGGCATGCCCGACATGCTCGAACATACCCACGCTGACAACCTTGTCGAAGCGACCATCCTGGGGCAGATCGCGATAATCGAGAATCTGCAGCTCGACCTTGTCGGCAAGCCCTTCCGCTTGCACACGCTTGCGGCCGAGCTTCAATTGCTCCTTGCTCAGGGTAATGCCGAACACCTTGGCGCCATATTCACGGGCAGCGAACCGCGCCAGCCCGCCCCAGCCACAGCCAACATCGAGCAGGTAGTCACCGGCATCCAGACGCAGCTTGCGGCACAGGTGGTCGAACTTGTCCTGCTGCGCCTGGTCGAGCGTATTGTCCGGCTCACGGAAGTAGGCGCAGGAATAGGCCATGTCCTGGTCCAGCCAAAGCTGGTAGAACGCGTTGGACACGTCATAGTGGTAGGAGATTGCCTTGGCGTCGGTGCTCTTGTCATGAGACACACGTGGCGGCGGCGTTTCATCCTCATCCGCCAGCAGCGCTTCGCTCAGCTCGTCGCACACGCGGATGGCCTCACCGATATCGCCTTCCAGCTCCAGCTTGCCTTCGACGAATGCGGTGCCTAGCTGGTCCATGCTTGGGTGGGTCAACTGGCTGATCAGCTGCGGCTCCTTCACCAGAATGGTGACCTGAGGACTAGGCCCAAGATCAAACTGGTTACCGTCCCACAGCTTCAGCCTCAGCGGCAGATGCAAGCTCTGCAATGCAGGTGGAAGTTGAGCAAGCATGAAACACCCCTCCTGTCCTTAATTGGCCACGACGCCTAATATTTCGAACGTCACCGGATCAGAGTAGTTCATCTGTAGGATGTTTCCTCTAAGCAAGACCATGGTCTAGAACCAACTGATCTTATCCACACAGCAGATTGTATACAATCACTGCATCTCAGCTTAACCTTGTGCCCTCTCGCGCTTCTACATCCTGGAGTTGAACCCATGAAATCCTATGACGTGGTGATCATCGGCGGTGGCCCTGGCGGCTACAACGCAGCCATCCGTGCTGGCCAGTTGGGCCTGAGCGTTGCCTGCGTGGAAGGCCGCTCGACCTTGGGCGGTACCTGCCTGAACGTCGGCTGCATGCCATCCAAGGCGCTGCTGCATGCTTCGGAGCTTTACGAAGCTGCCAGCGGTGACGAGTTCGCCCACCTCGGTATCGAAGTAAAGCCCACCCTCAACCTCGCCCAGATGATGAAACAGAAGGATGAGAGCGTGACAGGCCTGACCAAGGGCATCGAATACCTGTTTCGCAAGAACAAGGTCGAGTGGATCAAAGGCTGGGGCCGCCTGGATGGCATCGGCAAGGTCGTGGTCAAGGCCGAAGACGGTAGCGAAACCGCGTTGCAGGCCAAGGACATCGTCATTGCCACCGGCTCTGAGCCCACCCCTCTGCCAGGTGTGACCGTCGACAACCAGCGCATCATTGACTCGACCGGCGCGCTGTCGCTGCCGCAAGTGCCCAAGCACCTGGTCGTCATCGGTGCTGGCGTGATCGGTCTTGAGCTGGGTTCGGTCTGGCGCCGCCTGGGTAGCCAGGTCACTGTCATCGAATACCTGGACCGCATCTGCCCAGGCACTGACACGGAAACGGCCAAGACCCTGCAGAAGGCTCTCGCCAAGCAAGGCATGGTGTTCAAGCTGGGCAGTAAAGTGACTCAGGCTACCGCAGGTGCCGATGGCGTCAGCCTGACGCTGGAGCCTGCCGCCGGTGGTACCGCAGAATCGCTGCAAGCCGATTACGTGCTGGTGGCTATCGGCCGCCGCCCTTATACCAAAGGGCTGAACCTGGAAAGCGTGGGCCTGGAAGCCGACAAGCGCGGCATGCTCGGCAACGAGCACCACCGTACCTCGGTGCCGGGTGTCTGGGTGATTGGCGACGTCACTTCGGGCCCGATGCTGGCGCACAAGGCCGAAGACGAAGCAGTGGCCTGTATTGAACGCATCGCCGGCAAGCCCCACGAGGTCAACTACAACCTCATCCCTGGCGTGATCTATACCCGCCCGGAGATGGCCACCGTGGGCAAGACCGAAGAGCAGCTCAAGGCCGAAGGACGTGCCTACAAGGTTGGCAAGTTCCCCTTCACCGCCAACAGCCGTGCCAAGATCAACCACGAGACCGAAGGCTTCGCCAAGGTCATCGCCGATGCCGAAACCGATGAAGTACTGGGTGTGCACCTGGTGGGCCCAAGCGTCAGCGAGATGATTGGTGAGTTCTGCGTGGCTATGGAGTTCTCGGCCTCGGCGGAAGATATCGCCCTCACCTGCCACCCGCACCCGACGCGCTCCGAGGCCCTGCGCCAGGCGGCGATGAATGTGGATGGCATGGCCATGCAAATCTGACGAGCCCCATTCGCTGCGTCAGGCCATGCCCTTGCCTTCGGCATTCGCTTGGCGGGCATACAGGGATAGAGCCGCCTTTAATTCCGGCCGGCTCTATCTTCAGGTATCACGTCACAGCCAAGCCTTGATCTGCGCGCTCACTGCATCGGTGGAGATGCCGTAGCGGTCATGCAGCGTCGGCAGGGCGCCGGCATCGAGGAAGGCATCGGGCAAAGCGATCTGGCGGAATGTCGGCGTTACCCCGTTGCGCAGCAGCAGTCCCGCCACCGCCTCGCCCAGGCCGCCGATGATCGAATGGTTTTCGGCGGTGACCACCAGCCGTCCAGACTTGCGTGCCTCAGCCAGAATCGTCTGTTCGTCCAGTGGCTTGATGGTGGGTACGTGTAGTACTGCCACATCGACGCCATCCTTCTGCAACTGCGCTGCGGCCTCTAGCGAGCGCATGGTCATCAGACCGGTGGAGATGATCACCACGTCCTTTCCGGTGCGCAGGGTCTTGGCCTTGCCGATCTCGAACTTGTAGCCATATTCGTCCAATACCAGCGGCACGTTGCCGCGCAGCAGGCGCATGTACACCGGTCCCTGATGGGCGGCGATAGCGGGCACCGCCTGCTCGATCTCCAGAGCGTCGCATGGGTCGACGATCATCAGGTTCGGCATGGCGCGGAAGATTGCCAGATCATCCGTAGCCTGGTGGCTGGGGCCGTAACCGGTGGTCAAGCCCGGCAACCCGCAGACGATCTTGACGTTGAGGTTCTCCTCGGCAATGGCCATGCAGATAAAATCATAGGCCCTACGCGAAGCGAATACCGCGTACGTGGTGGCGAACGGCACGCAGCCTTCGCGTGCCAGGCCAGCGGCTGCACTCATCAGCAATTGCTCGGCCATGCCCATCTGATAGAAACGGTCCGGGTGCGCCTTCGCGAAAATATGCAGATCGGTGTACTTGGACAGGTCCGCCGACAGGCCAACGATGTCCGAACGCTGTTCGGCCAGTGCCGCCAACGCATGACCGAACGGCGCTGAGCGGGTGGCCTGGCCCTCGGCAGCGATCGAAGCGATCATGGCCGAGGTTGTCAGGCGCTTCTTGCCGGTTTCGGTGGTGTTTACGCGGCTCATACGATTCTCCCGACCTGAAGGTTTTGCAATGCCAGATCCCACTCGTTTTCATCGACGCGGATGAAGTGGGTTTTTTCACGTGACTCGAGAAAGTCCACACCCTTGCCCATCTTGGTATCGCAGATGATGACCCGCGGCTGTGCCCCTTGATGGTTGCGTGCGGCGTCGAACGCGGCGACCAGGGCGCCGATGTCGTTGCCGTCCACGCGCTGGGTAAACCAGCCAAACGCCTGCCAACGGTCAACGATGGGCTCGAATGTCAGCACTTCGCTGGAGTAGCCGTCGGCTTGCTGGTTGTTGACGTCGATGATTGCGATGAGGTTGTTCAGTTTCCAATGTGAGGCCGACATCGCGGCTTCCCAGGTTGATCCTTCGTTCAATTCGCCGTCCGAAAGCAGGTTGTAGACAAACGAATCCGAGTTCTTGCGTTTCAGGCCCAGGCAAGCGCCGACCGCTATGCCCAAGCCGTGGCCGAGCGACCCCCCGGTTATTTCCATGCCCGGCGTGTAGGCGGCCATGCCCGACATCGGCAGGCGGCTGTCGTCCGAACCATAGGTTTCCAGTTCCTCCAGGGGGATCACGCCGGCTTCGATCAGCGCTGCATACAGGGCGATGGCGTAGTGACCGATGGACAGGTAAAAGCGGTCGCGTTGCTCCCATTCGGGGTTGTGGGGCTGATAGCGCAGCGCATGGAAGTACGACACGGCCAGCAAGTCAGCGGCGCCGAGGGCCTGGCCGACATAACCCTGGCCCTGGACCTGCCCCATGCGCAGGGCATGGCGGCGAATGTTGTACGCGCGTTCGGCGAGCGCCGAGAGCGAAGTGTCGGGTGCGTTGACAGTCATGGTGACTACTCCAGCGAGTTAACGATTGACCGATGCGGCGGGAATGCGCAGGACCAACGTGGCCCCCGCGAGCAGCACTGCGGTGATCAGGTACATGCCGATGGCACTGGAACCGGTGGAAGTGGTGATCCAACCGATCAGGTAAGGCGAGCAGAACCCGGCAAGGTTGGCGAAACTGTTGATACCGGCGATACCTGCTGCGGCTGACACACCGCCGAGCAGCGTAGTGGGCAGCATCCAGAACAGTGAGGAAGCCGAGAGCACGCCAGCTGCTGCAAGGCACAGGCTGAGTACCGACAGCAGCAGGTTGCCACCCAGCAGCGCCGCCAGTGTCAGGCCGATGGCGCCTGCGATCATCGGGGCAACCAGGTGCCAGCGACGTTCGCGATGCTTGTCGCCGCTACGGCCCATCAGCAGCATGGCGACGATGGCGCACATGTAAGGCAGGCTGGTCAGCATGCCGATGTGCAGTGGGTCCGATACCCCGGCATTGCGGATCAGGGTCGGCAGCCAGAAGGTAATCGCGTACTGGCCCATGACTACACAGAAGTAGATGCAGGCCAGCAGCCATAGGCGGCGATCGCGGATGAATTCCCGAGGTGAGGCATGAGTGACCTTGTGGGCGTTGTCCTCGGCGAGCTCCTTGGTAACCAGTTCCTTTTCTTCATCGGTCAGCCAGGTGGCCTGATGCACGCCATCTTTGAGATAGGTCAGTACCAACAAGCCGACGATGACGGTTGGAATTGCCTCGATGACGAACATCCACTGCCAGCCCGCCCAGCCATGAAAACCTGCGAACTGATTCATGATCCAACCTGACAGTGGGCCGCCAATCATCCCCGACAATGGAATCGCGACGAACCAAAGCACGGTCATCTTTGCGCGACGGTAGGACGGGAACCAGTAGGTCAGGTACAACAACAGGCCCGGAGCCAGACCCGCTTCAGCGATGCCAAGCAGAAAACGCAGGGCATAAAACTGCCAGGCGGTTTCAACGAAGGCAAAGAGGGCGGAAATGATCCCCCAGGAAATCATGATCCGGGCGATCCAGCGGCGTGCGCCGACCCTGTGCAGGATCAGATTGCTGGGCACTTCGCAGAGAAAGTAGCCAATGAAGAACATGCCGGCGCCCAGGCCATAAACGGCCTCGCTTAGGGACAGGTCGCTCATCATCTGCAACTTGGCGAAGCCCACGTTCACCCGGTCCAGATAGGCACACAGGTAGCACAGCATCAGGAACGGCATCAGTCGCCAGGCAGTCTTGCGGTATGCGTTGGAGCGCACGGCCGAAACCGCGTCCAATGACAGGGTGGTAATCATGATGGTCTGATCTCTTGTTTTTATCGATTCAGAACAGCGTCAGCCGCACGGGCTGACGCAATGTGCATCAGTGAATGAGCATGCCGCCGTTTACATCCAGGGTGATTCCGGTCAGGTAGGTCGACAGATCGCTGGCCAGGAACAAAGCGGCGTTAGCGACGTCTTGCGCTTCGCCCAGACGGCCCAGTGGAATACCGTCGATGATTGCGTGGCGACGATCGTCCTGCATCAAACCGCCAGTGATGTCCGTGTGAATCAGACCCGGGGCGATGGCGTTCACGCGCACGTTATCCGGCCCCAGCTCTCGTGCCATGGCCTTGGCCAGGCCCAGTACCCCGGCTTTCGCTGCGCTGTAGTGCGGGCCACCGAAGATGCCGCCGCCACGCTGTGCCGATACCGAGGACATGCAGACAATGCTGCCCGAACGCTGCTCGCGCATCAGGGGAATGACGGCCTGAGACATCAGCAGAGTGCCGCGCAGGCTGACGTCGAGCACCTTGTCGTAGTCGCTGTGCTTGATGTCCAGGGTCTTGAGGGGTTGGGTGATGCCAGCGTTGTTGACCAGCACGTCGATGCGGCCAAAGTGCTCGATGATCTGCGCAACGGCCTGGTTTACCTGTGCCTGATCGGCGACGTTGGCGGCCAGGCCGAGATGTCCTTCGCCAAGAGACGCTGCGGCATCGCGGGCAGCGGCTTCATCCAGATCGAGGATCACCACGCGGGCACCTTGAGCAGCGAATGTGGCCGCAGTTGCCCGGCCGATCCCGCGTGCCGATGCGGCGCCAGTGATGATTGCGACTTTGCCTTGAAGAAGCATGGGTGTGACCTCTGATTGTTTTTATAGGGTCGATTCAGCGGAATCGATGGGCCTACTTTGGTCTCGGCCCAGGCCCTGAGCAATAACGCAAAAATCATTGGGTGCTGAAAAAAATTCAGCACTCGTCACCCTGATTGCTAAATGATTGAATGAAGGTCCCCAATAAAAATATGCGCTGCGAGCGAAGTGACTGATATGCGATCTGTTGACGATACCGCGCCGGCCCTTCCACCCCTGAGAGCGATTCAGGCCTTTGAGCAAACTGCTCGCTTCGGTAATGTTGCCCGCGCAGCGGAAGTGCTAGACCTCACCCCTTCGGCTGTCAGTCATCAATTGGCCAAGCTCGAAGCAATGATTGGTCGACAACTGTTCTTTCGCGCGGCGCGAGGCGTCAGCCTGACCCCCGTTGGCGAGCAGTATCTGAAAGACGTTTCCGGCATTCTGCACAGTCTTTCCGTCGCCACAGAACGGGCCAGCAGCGACGTCAGCCTCGATTGCCTGCGTTTGCATTCGTCACCGAGTTTCGGCCTGCTGTGGCTAATGCCAAGGCTGGAAGCATTTCGGATGGCGCACCCGGATATCCAGATCAACTTGTCGTGCTCTTATGAATCTCTGCATTTCAGTCGAGACAAGATTGACGTAGACATTCGCCATGGCGAACCCAATTGGCCTAGCTACGAGGTGCGCACTTTAGGCAATGAGGCATTTGCCGTGCTGGCCTCACCGAAACTGCTGGCCCGGCATAGGATCGACGACGCGTCGGATCTACTGCGTCGGGACTTGATTCTCTCCGAAGCCACATTGTTGAAATGGCCGGCCTGGTTCGCTCGACACGGTCTCGCCCGCCCGGAAAAGCCCTACGCGTTGAGCTTCGATCGTTCCTACATGTCCCTGGAGGCCGCCAGTCACGGGCTGGGTTTTGCACTCGAAAGTACGTTGTTAGCGCAGAAGTACCTTGCAACCGGAACACTGGTGGAAGTCGTGCCACACATCTTCAGCGCGCCTGTGGCGGCCCATCATCTGGTGTTTCCGAAAGCGCATTCCGGGTTCGAACGGGTCAGGCGTTTCTTGGCGTGGATGGAGCGAGAGCTCGGGCATGGCTTCGTGTTTTAGGCATGCGGATGATCGCGTGCATGTTGACGTCATTGCCCAAAAGCCAGCGTCGAACGAGTGAGGCAACTTCAAGGAGCAGGAACATTGCAGGCGGCGGTGCGGTGGACTCACCGCCTCCTGCGACAGTTTTAATTATCCTGCGTCAGCTTTAATTCTCTAAATCCACAAGCTGATCAACACCTGACTACCCGTTACTCGACAGTCACCGACTTGGCCAGATTACGAGGCTGGTCAACGTCGGTCCCCTTTAGCACGGCCACGTAATAAGACAGCAACTGCAGCGGAATGGTGTATAGGATTGGCGCCAAGGCATCGGCAATGTGCGGCACCTTGATCACGTGGGTGCCTTCGCCATTGGTCATGCCAGCGTGCTCGTCGGCGAACACTACCAGCTCGCCACCACGGGCACGCACTTCCTGCAGGTTGGACTTCAGCTTCTCCAGCAGTTCGTTGTTTGGTGCAACGGTAACCACCGGCATGTCGTTGTCCACCAGAGCCAGCGGGCCATGCTTCAACTCGCCTGCTGGGTAAGCTTCGGCGTGGATGTAGGAGATTTCTTTAAGCTTGAGAGCACCTTCCATCGCCACCGGGTACTGCGCGCCGCGGCCGAGGAACAGGGTATGGTGCTTGTCGGCGAACAGCTCGGCAATTTTCTCGACGGTGGCATCCATGGCCAGGGCTTCGCCCAGGCGGGTAGGCAGTCGACGCAGCTCTTCAACCAGCTCAGCTTCGACACCGGCTTCCAGCGTACCGCGCACCTGACCAAGGGCCAGGGTCAGCAGCATCAGCGAAACCAGCTGGGTGGTGAACGCTTTGGTCGAAGCCACGCCGATTTCAGGGCCGGCCAAGGTCAGCAGGGTCAAGTCCGACTCGCGTACCAGCGAGCTGATACCCACGTTGCAGATCGCCAGGCTGCCAAGGAAACCCAATTCCTTGGCGTTACGCAGTGCGGCCAAGGTATCGGCGGTTTCGCCGGACTGCGAGATGGAGACGAACAGAGTGTCCGGCTGCACCACCACCTTGCGGTAACGGAACTCGCTGGCCACTTCTACCTGGCAAGGGATGCCGGCCAGGCTTTCCAGCCAGTAACGCGCAACCATACCGGCGTGGTAGCTGGTGCCACAGGCAACGATCTGCACGTTGCGCACCTTGGCAAACAGGTCGGCAGCTTGCGGGCCAAAGGCCTGGACCAGCACATTGTCCTTGCCCAGGCGGCCTTCAAGCGTGCGCTGAACAACGCTTGGCTGCTCGTGAATTTCCTTGAGCATGAAGTGGCGGTAAGCGCCCTTGTCAGCAGCCTCGGCACCTTCGTGGTACTGCACGGTTTCGCGCTGGACCTTGTTGCCCTGCTGGTCCCAGATAGAGACCAGATCACGGCGGATTTCAGCGATGTCGCCTTCTTCCAGGTACATGAAGCGGTCAGTAACCTGACGCAGCGCCAGCTGGTCGGACGCCAGGAAGTTCTCGCCAAGGCCCAGGCCGATAACCAGCGGGCTACCACTGCGTGCTGCCACCAGGCGGTCCGGCTGCTTGGCACTGATCAGCGCGAGGCCGTAAGCGCCGTGCAGGCGCTTCACCGCCGCCTTAAGGGCGTCGGTCAGGTCTGGAATGCTCTTCAGGGTGTGGTGGATCAGGTGGACGATGACTTCGGTATCGGTCTGCGAAGTGAAGACATAGCCCAGGCCCTTCAGCTCTTCGCGCAGCTCCTCATGGTTCTCGATGATGCCGTTGTGCACCACGGCCACGTCATTGCCCGAGAAGTGCGGGTGGGCGTTGCCTTCAGTCGGCGCGCCGTGGGTAGCCCAGCGGGTGTGGGCAATACCCAGCTGGCCTGCCAATGGGTCATCAGCAACAGCAACCTCCAGCTCGCTGACCTTGCCGATGCGCCGGCGGCGCTGCAGTTCACCGTTCTGGGTGAGTACAGCCAAACCGGCGCTGTCGTAACCGCGGTATTCAAGACGCTTGAGGCCTTCGATCAGGATGGCTGTGATATTACGCTCGGCGACAGCACCAACGATTCCACACATGTTTTATTGCTCCTGGCTGATCGCGGCGCAGATCAGGTTGATGCCGCGGGCTTGAATTTGTTCGCGCGCTGCTGCTGGCAGGCGTTCATCTGTAATAAGGGTGTGCACACTGCCCCAGGGCAGCTCGAGGTTAGGAATCTTGCGCCCCACCTTGTCCGACTCGACCATCACGATCACTTCACGGGCAACTTCGGCCATGACCCGGCTCAGCCCAAGCAGCTCGTTGAAGGTGGTGGTACCCCGGCCGAGGTCGATGCCGTCGGCACCGATGAATAATTGGTCGAAATCGTAGGAGCGCAGAACCTGCTCCGCGACCTGGCCCTGGAACGATTCAGAATGCGGGTCCCAGGTGCCACCGGTCATCAGCAGCACCGGCTCGTGTTCGAGGTCGCAGATTGCACGGGCCACATTCAGCGAATTGGTCATCACCACCAGGCCTGGCTGGCGCCCCAGTTCGGGGATCATTGCCGCCGTGGTGCTGCCGCTGTCGATGATAATGCGTGCATGTTCGCGGATACGCCCCACAGCAGCACGCGCAATGGCCTTTTTATAGGAAGAGACGGGTTGTGCCGGTTCACCGAGCAACTCTTGCGGCACCGGCACCGCACCACCGTAGCGGCGTAATAACAAGCCGTTGGTTTCCAAGGCGGCGAGGTCTTTGCGAATGGTCACTTCCGAGGTGGCGAAACGCTTGGCCAACGCGTCCACACTTACCTCACCCTGCTCGCTGAGCAGAGCCAGAATATTGTGTCGCCGCTGTGGTGTGTTTCGTTTCGACATGTGCGTTTAAGTTTCGATTCGAAAGTTATTGGTTGCAATCAAAACCTAAGACGAGCGATTCGTCAAGCTGTCGCTGACCTGTGGATTGTTTGCCTCTGCTTTGACGCGGTCCTTTTGGCGCGGCAGCGCCAATCGCCAATAAAAAAGCCGACTTATTCACATAAGTCGGCTTTCGATCGAAACGGCTGTGAATAACTCAGCTCTTCTTGATCTTCTCCGGGCGCTTCCAACCCGAAATGTTGCGCTGGCGCGCACGGGCTACAGCCAGGTCACCCGCTTCTACGGCCTGGGTGATGGTCGAGCCGGCTGCGGTGGTCGCGCCGGCCTTGATTTCCACAGGCGCCACCAGCGAGTTGTTCGAACCGATGAACACGTCTTCACCCATCACGGTCTTGAACTTGTTGGCGCCATCGTAGTTGCAGGTGATGGTACCGGCGCCGATATTGGTGCGCGCACCGATTTCGGCATCCCCCAGGTAGGTCAGGTGACCAGCCTTGGCCCCTTCACCCAGGTGGGCGTTTTTCAGTTCAACGAAGTTACCCACATGGGCCTTGGCGTCCAGTACGCTGCCCGGGCGCAGGCGGGCAAACGGGCCAGCATCGCTGCCCTCTCCCATCACGGCGCCTTCGAGGTGGCTGTTGGCCTTGACCACCGCGCCTTTGCGCAAGGTCGTGTTCTTGATCACGCAGTTAGGGCCGATCTGCACATCGTCTTCGATGACCACCTTGCCTTCGAGAATCACGTTGATGTCGATCAGCACGTCACGACCAACGCTTACTTCACCACGAACATCGAAGCGTGCCGGATCACGCAGGGTAACCCCCTGAGCCATCAGACGGCGGCCTTCCCGCAACTGGTAGTGACGCTCCAGCTCGGAGAGCTGGCGGCGGTCGTTGGCGCCCTGCACTTCCATAGCGTCGTGTGGCTGTTCAGTTGCCACCACCAAGCCATCGGCCACTGCCATGGCAATTACGTCGGTCAGGTAATACTCTCCCTGGGCGTTGTTGTTCGACAGCCGGCCCATCCAGTCAGCCAGACGCGCTGCTGGCAGTGCCAGAATGCCGGTGTTGCCTTCCTTGATCGCCTTTTGCGCGTCGTTGGCGTCCTTGTGCTCAACGATTGCAGTTACCTGGCCCTGCTCGTCACGCACGATCCGGCCATAGCCGGTCGGATCGTCGAGGGTGACTGTCAGCAGTCCCAGCTGCTGATCGTTGGCTTTGGCCAACAGACGCTGCAGGGTCTCCACTTCGATCAACGGCACGTCGCCGTACAACACCAGCACAGTGTCAGCGGTCAGCGCCGGCAGTGCCTGGGCAACAGCATGACCGGTACCCAGCTGTTTATCCTGCATGACGAAATTCAGGTCGTCAGCGGCCAGGCGCTCGCGAACCAGCTCGGCACCATGGCCAATGACCACGTGAATACCTTGCGGCTGAAGTTGGCGCGCGCTGTGGATAACATGGCCGAGCATGGAATTGCCAGCCACCGGGTGCAACACTTTGGGCAGCGCCGAGCGCATGCGGGTGCCTTGGCCGGCGGCGAGAATAACGATATCGAGTGACATTACTGGCTACCAATCCTGGGCGGTCAGTGAAAGACCGGGGGAGAAAACAGAAAAAGAAAAAGGGTAGCCGAGGCTACCCTTTTACTCAATCGCAACAGAAGTTATCAGCCGTAGCCGATTACTTGCCTTTGCGCATTTGCTGGACGGTACGCAGCTGGGCTGCGGCCTCGGCCAGACGTGCGGCGGCGGCGCCGTAGTCGAAGTCCGCGCCTTTCAGATTCAGGGCGTTCTCGGCAGCCTTGAGGGCCTCCTGAGCCTGAGCTTCATCCAGGTCTGCAGCACGTTGCACGGTATCGGCAAGCACCTTGACCATGTTCGGCTGAACCTCGAGGAAACCACCAGAGATGTAGAACACCTCGTGTGCGCCACCCTGCTTGGTCAGCGTGATCGGACCAGGCTTGAGATTGGTGATCAGCGGCGCATGGCCTGGAGCGATACCAAGATCACCCAGGTTACCGTGCGCAACCACCATCTCGACCAGGCCGGAGAAGATCTCTCCTTCCGCGCTGACGATATCGCAATGGACTGTCATAGCCATCTGCTTGCCTCAACCTGATAGCGCCCCTTGCGGGGCGCAGGAATTACAGTTTCTTGGCTTTCTCGATCGCTTCGTCGATGCTGCCGACCATGTAGAACGCTTGTTCTGGCAGGTGGTCGTAGTCACCTTTGAGGATGCCGCTGAAGCCAGCGATGGTGTCTTTCAGGGAAACGTACTTGCCTGGCGAACCGGTGAAGACTTCTGCCACGAAGAACGGCTGCGACAGGAAGCGCTGGATCTTACGAGCGCGGGCTACCAGTTGCTTGTCGGCTTCGGACAGTTCGTCCATACCCAGGATCGCAATGATGTCCTTCAGCTCTTTATAGCGCTGCAGAACATACTGAACGCCACGAGCGGTCTCGTAGTGCTCGTTGCCGATCACGTTCGGGTCCAGCTGGCGCGAAGTCGAGTCCAGTGGGTCGACCGCTGGGTAGATACCCAGGGAGGCGATGTCACGGGACAGAACGACGGTGGCGTCCAAGTGGGCGAAGGTGGTCGCTGGCGACGGGTCGGTCAAGTCGTCCGCAGGTACGTATACGGCCTGTACGGAGGTGATCGAACCTTCCTTGGTGGAGGTGATGCGCTCTTGCAGAACGCCCATCTCTTCAGCCAGGGTCGGCTGGTAACCTACTGCAGAAGGCATACGGCCCAGCAGTGCGGATACTTCGGTACCGGCCAGGGTGTAACGATAGATGTTGTCGACGAACAGCAGAACGTCGTTACCTTCGTCACGGAACTTCTCGGCCATGGTCAGGCCGGTCAGCGCTACACGCAGACGGTTTCCTGGTGGCTCGTTCATCTGACCGTAGACCAGCGCTACCTTGTCGAGAACGTTGGAGTCCTTCATCTCGTGGTAGAAGTCGTTACCCTCACGAGTACGCTCACCCACACCAGCGAACACGGAGTAACCGCTGTGTTCCATGGCGATGTTACGGATCAGTTCCATCATGTTTACGGTCTTGCCGACACCGGCACCACCGAACAGACCAACTTTACCACCCTTGGCGAACGGGCAAACCAGGTCGATAACCTTGATGCCGGTTTCCAGCAGGTCGTTGCCGCCTGCCTGGTCAGCGAACGAAGGCGCTGGCTGGTGGATACCGCGACGCTCTTCTTCGCCGATCGGGCCGGCTTCGTCGATCGGGTTGCCCAGTACGTCCATGATACGGCCCAGGGTGGCCTTACCAACTGGAACCGAAATGGCAGCGCCGGTGTCAACGACATCCAGACCGCGCTTCAGGCCTTCGGTCGAGCCCATCGCAATGGTACGAACCACGCCGTCGCCCAGCTGCTGCTGAACTTCCAGGGTGGTTTCCGCGCCTTGTACTTTAAGCGCGTTGTATACACTCGGCACGACGTCACGTGGGAATTCCACGTCGATGACGGCGCCGATGATTTGAACGATACGTCCGCTACTCATAGCTGGATCCTCTGAATATGTGAACCGTTAAACCGCGGCAGCGCCGCCGACGATTTCCGAGATCTCCTGGGTGATCGCAGCCTGACGCGCCTTGTTGTAGATCAACTGAAGCTCTTTGATCAAATCACCGGCGTTGTCTGTGGCGTTCTTCATGGCGATCATCCGGGCCGCTTGTTCAGCAGCGTTGTTCTCGACCACCGCCTGGTAAACCTGCGACTCCACGTAGCGCACCATCAAGCCGTCCAGCAGCTCTTTTGCGTCGGGTTCGTACAGGTAGTCCCAGTGATGCTTGAGATCCTGATCCGGGGTTGCCACCAACGGTACCAATTGCTCGACCGTCGGCTTCTGGGTCATGGTATTGATGAACTTGTTCGAAACCACCGAGAGGCGATCGATACGGCCGTCCAGGTAGGCGTCCAGCATCACTTTGACGGAGCCGATCAGATCGTTGATCGATGGCTCTTCGCCCAAGTGGCTGATCGCTGCTACGACGTTGCCGCCAAAGATGCGGAAGAAAGTCGCACCCTTGCTGCCGATCACGCACAGGTCGATTTCCACGCCCTGTTCGCGGTTTGCGCTCATGTCCTTGACCAGGGCCTTGAACAGGTTGGTGTTCAAGCCACCGCACAGACCACGGTCACTGCTCACCACGATATAACCAGCGCGCTTTACAGGGCGCTCGATCATGAACGGGTGGCGGTATTCCGGGTTGGCGTTGGCCAGATGACCGATCACCTGGCGGATACGTTCCGCGTAAGGACGGCTAGCAGCCATGCGCATTTGTGCCTTGCGCATCTTGCTGACCGCCACTTTCTCCATGGCGCTGGTAATTTTTTGCGTGCTTTTGATGCTCGCAATCTTACTGCGAATCTCTTTTGCGCCTGCCATGTATCACCTATCAGGTTAGCAAGCGGGGGCCTGAGCCCCCGCTGCGGCTTACCAGGTCTGGGTGGCCTTGAACTTCTCGATACCGGCTTTCAGGCCTGCGTCGATTTCGTCGTTGAAGTCACCCTTCACGTTGATCTTCGCCATCAGTTCAGCGTGATCACGGTTGAAGAAGGCGATCAGAGCTTGCTCGAAGCTGCCGATCTTGGAGACTTCTACGTCGATCAGGAAGCCACGCTCAGCGGCGTACAGCGACAGAGCCATGTCCGCGATGGACATCGGCGCGTACTGCTTCTGCTTCATCAGCTCGGTAACGCGCTGACCATGCTCCAGCTGCTTGCGGGTCGCTTCGTCCAGATCGGACGCGAACTGGGCGAATGCAGCCAGTTCACGGTACTGAGCCAGAGCGGTACGAATACCACCGGACAGCTTCTTGATGATCTTGGTCTGAGCGGCACCACCTACGCGGGATACCGAAACACCGGCGTTCACTGCTGGGCGGATGCCCGAGTTGAACATGGCCGATTCCAGGAAGATCTGACCGTCGGTGATGGAAATCACGTTGGTCGGAACGAACGCAGAAACGTCGCCAGCCTGGGTTTCGATGATCGGCAGAGCGGTCAGGGAACCGGTTTTGCCAGTAACAGCACCGTTGGTGAACTTCTCGACGTACTCTTCCGAAACGCGCGATGCACGCTCCAGCAGACGGGAGTGGAGATAGAACACGTCGCCTGGGTATGCTTCGCGTCCTGGTGGACGGCGCAGCAGCAGGGAGATCTGACGGTAGGCAACGGCCTGCTTGGACAGGTCATCGTAAACGATCAGTGCGTCTTCACCGCGGTCGCGGAAGAACTCGCCCATGGTGCAACCGGCGTATGGCGCCAGGAATTGCAGTGCGGCGGATTCCGAAGCACTGGCAACAACCACGATGGTGTTGGCCAGGGCGCCGGTTTCTTCCAGCTTGCGAACGATGTTGGCAACGGTGGAACGCTTCTGGCCGACTGCAACATAAACACAGAAAATACCGGAGTCTTTCTGGTTGATGATGGCGTCGATGGCCATGGCGGTCTTGCCGATCTGACGGTCGCCAATGATCAGCTCACGCTGGCCACGGCCGACAGGGATCATGGCGTCGACGGATTTGTAACCAGTCTGTACAGGCTGGTCTACCGACTTACGCCAGATCACGCCTGGAGCCACTTTCTCGACTGCGTCAGTCTGGGTGTTGCCCAGAGGACCTTTGCCGTCGATCGGGTTACCCAGTGCGTCAACGACGCGACCCAGCAGTTCCTTACCAACCGGAACTTCCAGGATGCGGCCGGTGCACTTGGCGCTCATGCCTTCGGCGAGGGTGTCATAGGCACCCAGGATCACTGCACCTACGGAGTCTTGCTCCAGGTTCAGGGCCATGCCGTAGACGCTGCCAGGGAACTCGATCATTTCGCCGTACATGACGTCGGCCAGACCGTGGATCCGCACGATACCGTCGGATACCGAAACGACGGTACCTTCGTTACGGGCTTGGGAGCTCACATCGAGGTTATCGATGCGGCCCTTGATGATTTCACTAATTTCGGAAGGATTGAGTTGCTGCATTGCTCTGCTGCCCCTTCAAACTCAAGATTTCAATGCTTCGGCCAGTTTCGCGATTTTGCCGCGAACAGAGCCATCGATTACCAGGTCACCGGCGCGGATGACGACGCCGCCAATCAGGCTGGCATCCTCCGACGCGTGCAGGCGCACTTCCTGGCCTAACCGTGCACTGAGAACCTTGGCGAGTTTGTCTTGCTGTTCTTGGTTCAACGCGAAGGCACTGGTGACTTCCACGTCCACGGATTTCTCTTGCTCGGCCTTGTACAGGTCGAACAGGGCGGCAATCTCCGGCAGAAGCAGGAGACGGTCGTTTTCCGCGGCAACATGAATGAAATTCTGTGCCTGTGCATTGAACTTGTCACCGCACACGTCAATGAACGTGGCGGCCTTTTCTGCGCTCGTCAGTCGCGGGGCCTTGAGCAGGCGCTGCATGGTGTCGTCTTGCGACACCGCAGCAGCCAGGCCGAGCATGGCTGACCAATTGGCCAGTTGCTGATGGGCCTGGGCATGCTCAAAGGCAGCCTTAGCGTAAGGTCGGGCCAACGTGGTCAGTTCTGCCATGATCGCCCTCGCTTAAATTTCAGCGGCCAGTTTGTTAACCAGCTCCGCATGCGCGTTTTGATCGATTGTGGCGCCAAGGATCTTTTCAGCACCACCAACGGCCAGAGCACCCACTTGGGCACGCAGGGCGTCTTTAGCGCTGTTCAGTTCCTGTTCGATCTCGGCCAGAGCCTGAGCCTTCACACGGTCAGCTTCGACGCGGGCCTGTTCACGGGCTTCCTCGACAAGCTGAGCAGCGCGTTTCTTGCTTTGCTCGATGATTTCGGCTGCTTGTGCTTTAGCTTCACGCAGTTGCTGACCCGCTTTCTCTTGGGCCAGCTCCAGGTCGCGAGCTGCGCGGTTGGCAGCGTCCAAGCCGTCGGCAATCTTCTTTTGGCGCTCTTGCAGGGCAGTGATGACCGGAGGCCATACATACTTCATGCAGAAGAGTACAAAAATCAGGAAAGCAACGGATTGGCCAATCAGGGTTGCATTAATGTTCACGCCAACACCTCGCTCGGTCTTAATTCATACAGCCATCAACTCGTGGTGACGAGTGATTAGCCGGCGATCTGACCAACGAACGGATTCGCGAAGGTGAAGAACAGAGCGATACCAACACCGATCATGGTTACGGCGTCGAGCAGACCGGCAACGATGAACATTTTGACCTGCAGCATCGGAACCATTTCTGGCTGACGAGCAGCGCCTTCCAGGAATTTGCCACCCAGCAGGCCGAAACCAATGGCGGTACCCAGAGCACCCAGGCCGATCAGCAGAGCAACAGCGATAGCGGTCAGACCAACTACAGTTTCCATCTTTCCTCCCGACTTTTACGTCGTATTGGTTAGGTTTTTAGTTTGAAGCGGTAAAACAAATCGTTTGGTACAGCATGCCCTTGCGGACTTTTTAAGCCCTCCCCCCGTACCGGCAGGGAAGGCTATCAGACACGCCAGGCGGTCTTAATGGTTATCTTCGTGAGCCATCGACAGGTAGACGATGGTCAGCATCATGAAGATGAAAGCTTGCAGGGTGATGATCAGGATGTGGAACACAGCCCACGCCCATTGCAGCACCACACCCAGGCCGCTGAGCCACAGCAGGCCGGAGCCGAACATTACAGCGATCAGGATGAACACCAGCTCGCCAGCATACATGTTGCCGAACAGACGCAGTGCCAGCGAGATCGGCTTGGCGATCAGGGTGACGAATTCCAGCAGGAAGTTGACTGGAATCAGCAGGATCTGCACGAAGATATTCTTGCTGCCAAACGGGTGCAGGGTCAGCTCACCTATGAAGCCGCCCAGTCCCTTGACCTTGATGCTGTAGAAGATGATCAGGGCGAAGACGCAGAAGGCCATGGCCAGGGTCGCGTTCGGGTCGGTGGTCGACACGGCGCGGAACGGAATGTGCGGGTCACCGGAAATCAGGATGGCCAGCTGAGGAATCCAGTCGACCGGTATCAGGTCGACGGCGTTCATCAGGAATACCCAGACGAAAATGGTCAGCGCCAGTGGTGCGATTACCGGGCTACGGCCGTGGAAGGAGTCCTTCACGCTGCCGTTGACGAAGTCGACCATCACCTCAACGAAGTTCTGCAGACCGCCAGGTTGGCCGGAAGTCGCCTTCTTGGCCGCCATGCGGAAGATCAACAGGAAGATCAGACCCAGCGCGACGGACCAACCCAGGGTGTCCAGGTGGAACGCCCAGAAGCCCATTGCCTTGGCTTCTGCAGCCGAATGGGCGAAGCCCCAGCTGCCGTCTGGTAGTTGACCGTAGGTCAGGTTCTGCAAGTGGTGCTGGATATAGCCCGAAGCGGTTTCTGCTGCCATGGTTGCCTCAAACGCCCTAAGGTCTCGAAAGTCTTTTATTCATCAGCAGGGGCGCGAACCAGCTGACCAAAAGGGTCAACACGAAGACGCCGAATACTGCTAGCGGCGCCAGTGGCTTCACTCCTGCAAAGGTCAGTGCAAAAAGCACTGCCGTCAAAATCATCTTGCCTGCCTCGCCAGCGTAAAACGACTTGACGATAGCTTGTGCCGCCCGAGCCCCGCTGAAGCGAAAAGCCTTCCAGGCGAAATACACATTGGGCAGCCAGGCAATCAAACCTCCGCAAAGGCCTGAATATCCACTGACCGACCCTTTCCACTGCCACAACACCAAGGTTGCCAGCAGCAGTACGACAAATTGAGCCAGCAGTACCGGAAAAACCGCCCAGCGATGGAAAGGCAGGCGGTTTGGCGTGCGTATTTCCATCACAACTGCTCCTCGGAAGTCGACCAACAAGTCAGCTATGACTTGGCATAATTTGTGCCGACAAAATGCGCGCAGAGTATAGGGGTGGATTAACCCCTATTCAACTCTTCGGTAGTGATTTCCGACTTCGCGCTACAACAGGAATTGTTTCAGCGGATGTGAGCGAGCACGCCTTGCAACTCGTCAAGCGAGTTGTAGCGAATAACCAACTGGCCTTTGCCCTTGTTGCCATGACGGATCTGCACGGCCGAGCCCAGGCGCTCTGCGAGCCGCTGTTCAAGGCGTGCGATATCCGGATCAGGTTTGCTCGGTTCGACCGGATCAGGCTTGTCGCTGAGCCACTGACGGACCAGTGCCTCGGTTTGGCGCACGGTGAGGCCACGTGCGACAACATGACGCGCCCCCTCCTCCTGACGATTTTCGTCCAGGCCCAGCAATGCACGGGCGTGCCCCATCTCCAGGTCACCGTGGGCGAGCATGGTCTTGATCGCATCGGGCAAGGTGATGAGGCGCAGCAGGTTGGCCACGGTCACCCGCGACTTGCCCACAGCGTCAGCCACCTGCTGCTGGGTGAGCTCGAATTCCTGTTGCAGGCGCTGCAGGGCCATGGCCTCTTCCAGCGGGTTGAGGTCTTCGCGCTGGATGTTCTCGATCAATGCCATGGCGATGGCGGCTTCGTCGGGCACTTCACGGACCATGGCCGGGATCGTGTCCAGGCCGGCCTGCTGAGTGGCGCGCCAACGGCGCTCACCGGCGATGATCTCGTATCGGTTGTCGCCAATCGGGCGTACCACGATCGGTTGCATCACACCATGGTTGCGAATCGAGTGCGCAAGCTCTTCCAGCGCCTCCGGATCCATGTCCCGGCGAGGCTGATACTTGCCACGCTGGACCAGTTCGACCGGCAGGTGTTGCAGTTCTTTCTGGTCGATCTTCACAGCCTGCTCTTCGAGCGCGCTGACGGAAGGACCACTGAGCAGTGCATCCAACCCACGTCCGAGACCCCGTTTCTTGACGGCCATACGGATTCCTTAAGTTGTTTGTGCAGTGCGTGATGGACGGCGTTGACGGCGTACCAGTTCCCCAGCCAGGGCCAGGTACGCCAGTGCGCCCCGCGATTGCTTGTCGTAAGCAAGGGCTGGCATGCCGAAGCTGGGGGCCTCGGCCAAGCGAATGTTGCGCGGAATGACCGTGTCGTAAAGCTGAGGGCCGAAGTGCTCCTTCAACTGTGCCGAAACATCGTTGTTCAGGCTCAGACGCGGATCGTACATGGTCCGCAGCAGGCCCTCGATCTTCAACTCCGGGTTCAACCGCGCGGCGATGCGCTTGATGTTATCCACAAGGTCGCTGAGACCTTCCAGTGCGTAATACTCGCACTGCATGGGGATAATCACGCCATCGGAAGCGACCAGAGCATTCAGCGTGAGCATCGACAGCGACGGCGGGCAGTCGATGAGGATGTAGTCGTAGTTATCGCGAATGGGTGCCAGGGCGTTGCGCAGACGGCTCTCCTTGACCTGCATTTCCAGCAGCACCACCTCAGCGGCGGTCAGATCACGGTTGGCCGGCAGCAACTGGAAGCCTCCGTGCTCGGAGTAGTGCATAGCCTGGGCCAAGTCGCACTCCCCGATCAGCAGGTCGTAGACCGAATGCTCGAGCTCGTGCTTGTCCACACCGCTGCCCATGGTGGCGTTGCCCTGCGGATCGAGGTCGATCAGCAGGACACGACGCTTGGTCGCAGCCAGCGAGGCGGCGAGATTGATACAGGTGGTTGTCTTGCCCACACCACCTTTCTGGTTCGCGATTGCGAATACCTTAGCCATTGTTGCGAGTGTTCCCAGTCATGCCTTGCGGCGCAGTATCAGCAGATGGCGCTGGCCCTGGCAACCCGGAACGGTCAGGGCCTGTTCGCTTTCCACTGTGAAGTCTGCGGGCAATGCTACCAGTTCATCGGCAGGATGCAGCCCCTTCATTGCAAGCCATTGCGTCCCGGTGTCGCCCAAGTGGCGGGTCCAGTTGGTGAAGTTCTCCATGCTGCTGAAAGCGCGGGAGATGATTCCGTCGAACGGTTGTGCCGGCTGGAAGGCCTCGACCCGGCTGTGGATAACCGTGAGGTTGTCCAGCCTGAGTTCCATTTTCACCTGTGTCAGGAAACGGGTTTTCTTGCCATTGGCGTCCAGCACGGTGACGCGCTTGTGTGGATGCAGAATAGCCAACGGGATGCCGGGCATGCCACCGCCGCTGCCGACATCCAGCCAGTTATCACGGTCGTTGTGGATAAAAGACATGACGCTAAGGCTGTCGAGCAGGTGACGCGAAACCATCTCGTCCGGGTCGCGCACAGCAGTCAGGTTGTAGGCTTTGTTCCATTTGATCAACAGAGCCAGGTAGCCAAGCAGCTTCTCGTGCTGCTCGGCAGTCAGCTCGACACCAAGCTGGCGCGCACCTGTGGACAACTCTTCAGCGTGTTGAGGGGTGACCAGGGAACTCAAGCGCTTTGCTCCAATTCGCGGCCAGCGCCGCGTTTTTTCAAGTGAATCAGCAACAGGGAAATCGCCGCCGGGGTCACACCCGGGATACGCGAAGCCTGGCCCAGCGTCTGCGGACGGGTCTGGCTCAGCTTGCCCTGTATCTCCTTGGACAGGCCGGAAATCGTCGTGTAGTCGATATCCACAGGCAGGCGTGTGTCTTCGCTGGCGCGCAGTCGGGCAATTTCATCCTGCTGGCGGTCGATGTAGCCGGCGTACTTGGTGCGGATCTCGACCTGCTCGGCAACCTGTGGATCGATTACGTCACCGCCAGTCGCTTCGATCAGGCCGGCGTAGTCGATTTCGGGGCGCGCCAGCAGGTTGAGCAGGCTGTACTCGTGGCTCAGCGGAGTGCCGAACTTATCCACAATGGCCTGGCCTTGCTCGGTATTCGGCCGAACCCAGGTCGATTTCAGGCGCTGTTCCTCACGCTCGATACCGTCGCGCTTGGCGCAGAACGCGGCCCAGCGCTGGTCATCGATCAGGCCCAGTTCACGGCCCTTTTCGGTCAGGCGCAGGTCGGCGTTGTCTTCGCGCAGTATCAGCCGGTACTCGGCACGCGAGGTAAACATGCGGTACGGCTCCTGGGTACCCAAGGTAATCAGGTCGTCCACCAGTACGCCGATGTATGCCTCGTCGCGGCGCGGGCACCAGCTGTCACGGCCCTGCGCCCGCAGTGCGGCGTTAGTCCCGGCCAGCAGGCCCTGGGCGCCGGCTTCTTCGTACCCGGTGGTGCCGTTGATCTGCCCGGCGAAGAACAGGCCGCCGATGACTTTCGTCTCGAGGCTGTACTTGAGGTCGCGGGGATCGAAGTAGTCGTACTCGATGGCGTAGCCGGGGCGCACGATGTGGGCGTTTTCCATGCCACGGATGGAACGCACGAGCTCCAACTGCACGTCGAACGGCAACGAAGTGGAAATACCGTTGGGATACAACTCATGGGTGTTCAAGCCTTCCGGCTCGATGAACACCTGGTGGCTTTCCTTGTCGGCAAAGCGGTGGATCTTGTCTTCGATCGACGGACAGTAGCGCGGACCGACACCTTCGATCACGCCCGAGTACATCGGTGAACGGTCGAGGTTCGAGGCAATGATCTCGTGGGTGCGCGCATTGGTGTGGGTAATCCAGCAACTCACCTGACGCGGGTGCATTTCGGCATTGCCCATGAACGACATCACCGGGATCGGCGTATCGCCTGGCTGTTCGGTCATTACCGAGAAGTCCACCGAGCGGCCGTCAATGCGTGGCGGGGTACCGGTTTTCAGGCGGCCGACGCGCAGCGGCAGTTCACGCATGCGGTGGGCCAGGGCAATCGAAGGTGGATCACCGGCGCGACCACCGGAATGGTTTTGCAGACCAATGTGGATAAGGCCGCCGAGGAAGGTACCGGTAGTCAGCACCACAGATTCGGCAAAGAAACGCAGGCCCATCTGGGTCACCACGCCTTTGACCTGGTCCTGCTCGACGATCAGGTCGTCGCAGGACTGCTGGAATATCCACAGGTTTGGCTGGTTTTCCAGGATTTCACGTACCACTGCCTTGTAGATGGCGCGGTCGGCTTGTGCACGGGTGGCACGTACGGCCGGGCCCTTGCGGTTGTTCAGAACGCGGAACTGGATGCCGCTCTTGTCGGTGGCCAGCGCCATGGCGCCGCCGAGCGCATCGATCTCTTTGACCAGATGGCTTTTGCCAATACCGCCGATGGCGGGGTTGCAGCTCATGTGACCGAGGGTTTCCACGTTATGGGTCAGCAGCAGGGTTTTCACACCCATGCGTGCAGACGCAAGCGCAGCCTCGGTACCGGCATGGCCGCCGCCGATGACGATCACGTCAAAACGGGAAGGGAAATCCACCACGCACCTCGTGCCTGTTTTTGCGAATAGAGAAGGTAAGCCGACAAGTATAGGGACTTCACCCCCAGTAAAGAAACCGTCTGAGCAAATTTTGACCAGTCTGTGGATGAGTGGCAAACAACAGAAATCAGAGAGAAGAAATTTAAAAAGCTTTGTTTTTATGTTTATTCTTATGCACCGCGATATCTGTGGATAAAGTCCTGTATCCCAATAATGGCGCTATGTATAGAGAAATTAAACCCTGTGTCTGGAGTGCCATGAGGGCTCTGGATAACGTCATTTAGCCTGTGGATTAAATGACTGTTTACCCACAGGCGGGTTTTTCCTCAGAAAAAAAGCCCGCTTATCAACTGAGCTGAAGGCGACTTTTCCACAGGGCTCCTGAGCACAGTTTTTAGGCCGAGCATGGAAAATTCATCGCGCTAGCAACCAGGCATGGTCGGTTTGGAGCGGTCAAGCTCGCGAAAGGGTCGGTACATCCGCCGACATTCCGTGCTTGTAAGGGCTTCTTCGCGAGTCCGCCCGCTCCCACAGGTGCTTGGGTCATCGGCCTGCATTCATCTTCTGCAACGAATTTCAGGCAAAAAAAAGCCGCTCCCTAAGGAGCGGCGCTTGGCCTTGCTTGGCTGTGGATTACTTGCCGATGCAGAAGCTGGAGAAAATCCGCCCAAGCAGGTCATCCGAGCTGAATGCTCCTGTGATCTCCCCCAGCGCATGCTGTGCCTGGCGTAAGTCCTCAGCCAGAAGCTCTCCCGCGCCCGCCAAGGTCAATTGGGCACGGCCGTGCTCCAGGTGCTCGCTGGCCTGGCGCAAAGCATCCAGATGGCGCCGGCGGGCGCTGAAGCCACTCTCTGCAGTCTGCTCATAACCCATACAGCCTTTCAGATGGTCGCGGAGCAGTTGCAGCCCTGTGTCGTCGCCCTTGGCGCTCAGGGTAATGGTCACATGGCCGTCATCGCACTGTTCCAGCGCTACCCGCTCACCACTCAGGTCGGCCTTGTTGCGAATCAGCGTGACCTTGGCCGGGTCCGGCCGCTGAGCCAGAAACTCAGGCCACAAAGCGAACGGGTCGCTGGCCTCGGGCGCAGTGGAGTCGACTACCAGCAGAACGCGGTCTGCCTCGCCAATGGCCTTCAGGGCGCGTTCCACACCGATCTTTTCCACATGGTCATCGGTATCGCGCAAGCCGGCAGTATCGACAACGTGCAGCGGCATGCCGTCGATGTGGATATGTTCGCGCAGGATATCCCGCGTGGTGCCAGCGATGTCAGTGACGATCGCAGCTTCCCGCCCGGCCAGCTGGTTCAGCAAGCTCGATTTACCGGCATTCGGCCGGCCGGCAATGACTACCGTCATGCCGTCACGCAGCAAGGCGCCCTGCCCGGCCTCGCGCTGCACAGTGGATAACTCGCTGCGCACGGCATCAAGCATCGACAGCACGTGGCCATCGGCGAGGAAGTCGATCTCTTCTTCAGGAAAATCGATTGCCGCCTCGACGTAAATACGCAAGGCAATCAACGCCTCGGTGAGGCTGTGCACACGCCTGGAGAATTCCCCTTGCAGCGAGCGCAGGGCGTTGCGCGCTGCCTGGCTGGAACTGGCTTCGATCAGGTCGGCGATGGCTTCAGCCTGCGCCAGGTCGAACTTGTCGTTGAGGAAGGCGCGCTCGCTGAACTCGCCCGGGCGGGCTAGACGACAGCCGACTTGTACACAGCGCTGCAGCAGCATGTCCAAGACCACAGGGCCACCGTGTCCCTGCAGTTCAAGCACGTCCTCGCCAGTGAACGAATTAGGCCCTGGAAAGAACAGAGCAATCCCTTCGTCCAGCACCAGCCCTTCATCGTCGCGGAACGGACCGTAATGGGCATGCCGCGGGGTCAGGGTGCGGCCGGTGATCAACAGGCCGGCCTTGGCAGCCAGAGGGCCGGACAACCTGACAATTCCCACACCGCCCCGGCCCTGGGCCGTGGCGATGGCGGCGATGGTTTCACGCACAGTGTTCATGCTCGAAAGCCTCTACGACAAAAACGACAGATAGCAAAAACGCCCCACTAGGGGGCGTTTTTATTCACAGGCTAGCGTATTAGCCCGTCAAGCAGCAGCTTTTTTGGTAGCTGCTTCGATACGGCGAGTGATGTACCACTGCTGCGAAATCGACAGGCAGTTGTTCACAACCCAGTACAGCACCAGACCGGCAGGGAACCACAGGAAGAAGAAGGTGAAGATGATTGGCATCATTTTCATCACCTTGGCCTGCATCGGATCCGGCGGAGTCGGGTTCAGGCGCTGCTGGATGAACATGGTGGCGCCCATGATGATCGGCAGGATGAAGAACGGATCCTTGATCGACAGGTCGGTAATCCACAGGATCCATGGGGCCTGGCGCATTTCCACGCTTTCCAGCAATACCCAGTACAGGGCCAGGAATACCGGCATCTGCACCAGGATCGGCAGGCAGCCGCCCAGTGGGTTGATCTTCTCTTTCTTGTAAAGCTCCATCATCGCCTGGGACATCTTCTGGCGATCGTCACCGAAGCGTTCCTTGAGTGCGGCGAGCTTAGGTGCAACGGCACGCATACGCGCCATGGAGCGGTAGCTGGCAGCCGACAGCGGGAAGAACAGGCCTTTGATCAACATGGTCAGCACGATGATCGACCAGCCCCAGTTACCCAGCAGGCTGTGGATATGTTGCAGCAGCCAGAAGATCGGCTGGGCGATGAACCACAGGAAGCCGTAGTCGACGGTCAATTCCAGGCCTGGGGACAACTCTTTCAGCTTGGACTGGATCTTCGGGCCGGCGTACAGCAGGGCACTGGTTTCGACCTTGCCGCCAGCCGGTACGCTGATAACCGGGCCGGTGTAGCCGATGATGTAGTTGCCCTGGCTATCCTTGCGGGTCTGGACAACGTTGTTGTCCGACTTGGCCGGAATCCAGGCGGTCACGAAGTAGTGCTGCAGCCAGGCAACCCAGCCGCCGGACACATTTTCTTTCAAACTACCTTTGTCGATGTCCTTCATCGAGACCTTTTTGTAAGGCTCAGAAGCTGTCCACAGGGCAGCACCCAGGTAGGTAGCGGTGCCGGTGGCGGTACTGGAGGACGGATCGCCGCTGGCATCACGCTTGAGCTGGGCAAACATGTTGCCGTTCCAGGCCTGGCCGCTCTGGTTGTCGATCAGGTAGCTGACATTCAGGTCGTACTCACCGCGCTTGAAGCTGAAACGCTTGATGTAGTTGACACCGTTGTCACTGAACTTCAGGTCTACCACCAGTTGTTCCTGGCCATCGGCCAGCTGGTAGCTCTTCTGTTCGGCGGCATACAGGGGACGGCCGCTGGCGCGGGCATCCGGGCCGTCGGTACCGGTCAGACCGCTTTGTGCCAGGTAAACACGCTCACCACCGTTGTCGAACAACTGGAATGGAATGTTCGGGTGGTCTTGACGGCGTGGGTACTTCGGCAGGTTCAGCTGGACGATGTCACCACCGACCGGATCGATAGCCAGTTCCAGAACGTCGGTCTTGACTCGGATCAGGTCCTTGCTGAGTGCGACCGGTGCCAGTTCGGCAGGGCTCGATTCGGCGTTGGCGCTCGGTACATCGGCGCTGGCACCGTTGTTACCGGCAGGCACGCCATCGGGCAAGCCCGGAGCAACAGTGCTGGCAGCAGTATTCTGAGTCGGCAGGGCAGCCTGGCCGTAGTCATCGTTCCACTTCAGGACCATGACGTAGGACACGACTGCCAGCGCGGCGATCAGGATCGTGCGTTTAATATCCATGATTACTCGGCTATCGAAGAAGTTCGGGAGGAAGGAGCGGGTGGAACGGGGTCGAAACCGCCGTCATTCCACGGATGACAACGCCCCAGGCGACGAACGGCCAGCCACCCACCACGCCAGATGCCATGGTTTTCGATGGCTTCATACGCGTAACAGGAGCAACTGGGGAAAAACCGACAGTGATTGGCCATCAGAGGACTAATGGCATAACGGTAAAACTGGATCGGAACGAGTGCCAGTTTACGCATCTTGGCTGTCTACCCCTGCGGAATTGGCGGTGACTGCTGGTGTCGGCCGGCTGCGCGCCAGGCGTTTCCAGAGCTTGCCAAAGTGTTGGTGCAATTCCGGGTTTTCTATCTCACCCAATCCCTTGCGCGCGACGATCACGATGTCCAGACCGGCAAGCAATTGCTGGTTCAGACGAAAGGAATCGCGCATCAAGCGCTTGAGGCGGTTGCGTTGAACGGCGAGCTTGACACTCTTCTTGCCGATTACCAAGCCAAGGCGTGGGTGATCGAGACCGTTCTCGCGAGCAAGGATCAGCAGGTTTTTCCCTGGAACCTTGCCGGTTGGGGAGTCGAAGACCGCTTTGAAATGCCGGGGTGTAAGCAGTCGCTTTTCCCGACTGAAGTCCTGACTCACCACCTGTGCCGAAAAATCAAATGGCCAGACGCTTACGGCCTTTGGCACGACGACG
Organism: Pseudomonas sp. CGJS7; assembly: GCF_036961695.1. Classification (NCBI taxonomy): domain Bacteria; kingdom Pseudomonadati; phylum Pseudomonadota; class Gammaproteobacteria; order Pseudomonadales; family Pseudomonadaceae; genus Pseudomonas; species Pseudomonas sp. CGJS7. Next base: position 62,556 of record NZ_JBAMDI010000043.1, read on the forward strand.
CGACAGAACAGCACGGCCGTTCTTGGTAGCCATACGGGCACGGAAACCGTGGGTGCGGGCGCGCTTGATGGTGCTTGGTTGGAAAGTACGTTTCATGGCGTGTTACCTGGTTTGTCGACGACGGGCCGGGATGGCCCCCTTTTTAAGAGACCGGCGATTCTAGAGAAAGCAAGCCCATAGGTCAATTTCCAACCAGTCTTTCCATATAGAGCATGTGATGGACGGTGCCTGTTGATCAGTGCCCAAGGGGTGCTTGATCGGACACACGGATCGGGGACAACATGAAAAAAAAGAAGAGACATATAAAAAGCTTTTTTGAAGAACTTATAACTCTTAAGTGGATAACCTTCTGTGGATAACCTGCGCTGGCCCATGAATTACGGGGTGTACAGAGTTTTACAACTTTGTTCTGATCCCGTGCTGCGCTTGTTCCCATCGTGAGTGAAAGCTGTGGATGAAAACACCTGTTATCCACAGCGGAGTTATCAACAGGCTAAGGGCTGGGGTTGTGCATAGCCCTCAGGGTCGTTTATCCACAGGGCTTATTCACAGAGGCGAAAAGCCGTTTTGGTCGATAAATGGCTGTTTTGTCGTGGTTCCTAACGTGTCCACATGTGGATAACTGAACGCTCGACCGGTACAATGGCGGTTTGTTTTTGCCTCATCCGGCTTTCAAACTCAGGGGATATCCGTGTCAGTGGAACTTTGGCAGCAGTGCGTGGAGCTTCTGCGCGATGAACTGCCTGCCCAGCAATTCAACACCTGGATCCGTCCGCTACAGGTCGAAGCCGAAGGCGACGAGTTGCGCGTCTATGCGCCTAACCGTTTCGTTCTCGATTGGGTCAATGAAAAGTACCTGGGTCGCTTGCTCGAGCTGTTGGGTGAGAACGGTAGCGGCATTGCACCAGCCCTTTCCTTATTAATAGGTAGCCGTCGCAGCTCGGCCCCAAGGGCTGCGCCCAACGCGCCGGTCAGCGCTGCCGTTGCGGCTTCGCTGGCGCAGACTCAGGCACACAAGACGGCCCCTGTCGCAGCGGTTGAACCCGTTGCCGTGGCTGCAGCCGAGCCTGTACTGGTCGAGACGTCTTCGCGTGACAGCTTTGATGCCATGGCCGAGCCCGCTGCGGCGCCGCCCAGTGGTGGTGGCCGGGCTGAACAACGCACCGTGCAGGTTGAAGGTGCGCTCAAGCACACCAGTTACCTGAACCGGACCTTTACCTTTGACACCTTCGTCGAAGGTAAGTCGAACCAGCTCGCCCGCGCGGCTGCCTGGCAGGTTGCGGACAACCCTAAGCATGGCTACAACCCGCTGTTCCTTTATGGCGGTGTGGGTTTGGGTAAAACCCACCTTATGCATGCTGTGGGTAACCATCTGCTGAAGAAAAATCCGAACGCCAAGGTGGTGTACCTGCATTCGGAGCGTTTCGTCGCGGACATGGTCAAAGCGCTGCAACTCAATGCCATCAACGAATTCAAGCGCTTCTACCGCTCGGTGGACGCGTTGTTGATCGACGATATCCAGTTCTTCGCTCGCAAAGAGCGCTCGCAGGAAGAGTTTTTCCACACCTTCAACGCCTTGCTCGAGGGCGGCCAGCAGGTAATCCTTACCTCTGACCGCTATCCCAAGGAAATCGAAGGCCTGGAAGAGCGTCTGAAGTCGCGCTTTGGTTGGGGCCTGACGGTGGCTGTCGAGCCACCAGAGCTGGAGACCCGCGTAGCGATCCTGATGAAGAAGGCCGACCAGGCCAAAGTCGAGCTCCCGCATGACGCAGCCTTTTTCATCGCTCAGCGCATCCGGTCCAACGTCCGTGAGCTGGAAGGTGCACTGAAGCGGGTTATCGCTCACTCGCACTTCATGGGGCGTGACATCACCATCGAGCTGATTCGTGAATCGCTCAAGGATCTGTTGGCGCTGCAAGACAAACTGGTCAGTGTGGATAACATTCAGCGTACCGTCGCTGAGTACTACAAGATCAAGATCTCCGATCTGTTGTCCAAGCGTCGTTCGCGTTCTGTCGCGCGCCCGCGTCAGGTAGCCATGGCCCTGTCCAAGGAGTTGACCAACCACAGTCTGCCGGAAATTGGCGACATGTTCGGTGGTCGCGACCATACGACCGTGCTGCACGCCTGCCGCAAAATCAATGAACTGAAGGAATCCGACGCGGACATCCGCGAGGACTACAAGAACCTGCTGCGGACGCTGACGACCTGATGGCCGTCTGCGCAGCTAATTGAAGGCAAGGGACTAGACCATGCATTTCACCATTCAACGCGAAGCCCTGTTGAAACCCCTGCAACTGGTCGCCGGTGTCGTCGAGCGCCGTCAGACCTTGCCGGTCCTGTCCAACGTATTGCTGGTCGTACAAGGCCAGCAACTGTCGTTGACCGGTACCGACCTGGAAGTCGAGCTGGTAGGCCGCGTGCAACTGGAAGAGCCGGCCGAGCCTGGCGAGATCACTGTTCCTGCGCGCAAGCTGATGGACATCTGCAAAAGCCTGCCTAACGACGCCCTGATCGATATCAAGGTCGATGAGCAGAAATTGTTGGTAAAGGCCGGCCGCAGCCGCTTCACCCTGTCGACCCTGCCTGCCAATGACTTCCCGACTGTGGAAGAAGGCCCGGGTTCGCTGACCTGCAACCTGGAGCAGAGCAAGCTGCGCCGCCTGATCGAGCGAACCAGCTTCGCCATGGCCCAGCAGGATGTGCGCTATTACCTCAACGGTATGCTGCTTGAGGTTTCCCGCAACACGTTGCGCGCTGTATCCACCGACGGTCACCGCCTGGCGCTTTGCTCGATGAGCGCGCCGATCGAGCAGGAAGATCGACACCAGGTCATCGTGCCGCGTAAAGGTATCCTGGAGTTGGCGCGCCTGCTGACCGATCCTGAAGGCATGGTCAGCATCGTGCTGGGTCAGCATCACATCCGCGCCACTACTGGCGAGTTCACCTTTACCTCCAAGCTGGTGGACGGCAAATTCCCGGACTACGAGCGCGTACTGCCCAAAGGCGGTGACAAGCTGGTCGTCGGAGACCGCCAGGCGCTGCGTGAAGCCTTCAGCCGTACTGCGATTCTTTCCAACGAAAAGTACCGCGGTATTCGCCTGCAGCTGGCTGCCGGTCAACTGAAGATCCAGGCTAACAACCCCGAGCAGGAAGAAGCTGAAGAAGAAATCAGCGTGGACTATGACGGTAGCTCGCTGGAGATCGGTTTCAACGTCAGCTACTTGCTGGACGTGCTGGGCGTGATGACTACTGAGCAAGTTCGTCTGATCTTGTCCGATTCAAACAGCAGTGCGCTGCTGCAGGAAGCTGGCAATGACGATTCTTCCTACGTTGTCATGCCGATGCGCCTGTAACCTGTAGCAGGCGAAATGTCCCTTCGACGTATCATGGTCACCGCGGTGCGCAACTTGCACCCGGTGACACTCTTACCCTCCCCCCGCATCAACATCCTTTACGGCGCCAACGGCAGCGGCAAGACCAGCGTGCTCGAAGCCGTGCATTTGCTCGGCCTGGCCCGTTCATTTCGCAGCACCCGCCTGAATCCGGTTATTCAGTACGAACAGGCTGCCTGTACTGTGTTCGGCGAGGTTCAGCTGACGGAGGGTGGTACGAGCAACCTGGGTGTGTCCCGTGAGCGACAAGGGGAGTTTACTATTCGCATCGATGGGCAGAATGCGCGCAGCGCCGCGCAATTGGCTGAGTTACTGCCGCTTCAGCTCATCAACCCAGACAGTTTCCGACTGCTGGAAGGTGCCCCAAAAATACGCCGCCAGTTTCTGGACTGGGGGGTGTTCCACGTGGAACCTCGTTTTCTGCCAGCCTGGCAACGCCTTCAGAAGGCGCTGCGGCAGCGGAACTCATGGTTGCGTCATGGTACACTTGACCCAGCTTCGCAAGCCGCCTGGGACCGGGAATTGTGCCTGGCTAGCGCGGAAATAGATGAATACCGTCGCAACTACATCAAGGCCTTGAAGCCCGTCTTCGAGCGAACCCTGAGCGAACTGGTCGAGCTGGACGGGTTGACCCTGAGCTACTACCGAGGCTGGGACAAGGACCGGGAACTGCAAGAAGTGCTCGCCTCCTCCCTCCTTCGCGATCAGCAGATGGGCCATACCCAAGCCGGTCCGCAGCGTGCTGATCTGCGTTTGCGGTTGGCTGGCAACAACGCAGCCGACATCCTGTCGCGTGGTCAGCAAAAGTTGGTGGTATGCGCATTGCGCATTGCCCAAGGCCACCTCGTCAGTCAGGCTCGCCGCGGTCACTGTATTTATCTCGTGGATGACTTGCCGTCCGAACTGGATGAACAGCATCGCCGCGCACTGTGCCGCTTGCTTGAAGAATTACGCTGCCAGGTGTTCATCACCTGTGTAGATCACGAATTACTGAGGGAAGGCTGGCAGACGGAAACGCCAGTTGCTTTGTTCCACGTGGAACAAGGCCGTATCACCCAGACCCACGACCATCGGGAGTGAAGGCATGAGCGAAAATCAAACGTACGACTCCTCCAGCATCAAGGTGCTGAAAGGTTTGGATGCCGTACGCAAGCGTCCCGGCATGTACATTGGCGACACCGATGATGGTAGTGGCCTGCACCACATGGTCTTCGAGGTGGTCGACAACTCGATCGACGAAGCCCTCGCCGGTCACTGCGATGACATCACTGTCATCATCCATCCGGACGAATCTATCAGTGTGCGCGACAACGGTCGCGGCATTCCGGTCGATGTGCATAAGGAAGAAGGCGTTTCCGCAGCCGAGGTCATCATGACTGTGCTGCACGCCGGCGGTAAGTTCGACGACAACTCTTACAAAGTATCCGGCGGTCTGCACGGTGTAGGTGTGTCGGTTGTGAACGCCCTGTCCGAGAAGCTGGTTCTGACCGTTCGCCGTAGCGGCAAGATCTGGGAACAGACTTACGTTCACGGTGTTCCACAAGCGCCCATGGCGGTTGTCGGTGACAGTGAATCCACGGGTACCCACATCCACTTCAAGCCATCGGCTGAAACCTTCAAGAACATTCACTTCAGCTGGGACATCCTGGCCAAGCGCATCCGCGAGCTGTCGTTCCTTAACTCGGGCGTTGGCATTCTGCTGAAGGATGAGCGCAGCGGTAAGGAAGAGTTCTTCAAGTACGAAGGCGGTCTGCGTGCGTTCGTCGAGTACTTGAACACCAACAAGACGCCGGTCAACTCCCAGGTGTTCCACTTCAACGTTCAGCGTGACGATGGCGTGGGTGTTGAAGTCGCCCTGCAATGGAACGACAGCTTCAACGAAAACCTGCTGTGCTTTACCAACAATATTCCGCAGCGTGATGGCGGTACCCACCTGGTGGGTTTCCGTTCCTCGCTGACCCGTAGCCTTAACAGCTACATCGAGCAGGAAGGCCTGGCCAAGAAGAACAAGGTGGCAACCACTGGCGACGACGCCCGTGAAGGCCTGACCGCAATCATCTCGGTTAAGGTACCGGACCCGAAGTTCAGCTCGCAGACCAAGGACAAGCTGGTCTCCTCGGAGGTGAAAACCGCCGTGGAACAGGAGATGAACAAGTACTTCGCCGATTTCCTCCTGGAAAACCCGAACGAGGCGAAGGCCGTCGTGGGCAAGATGATCGACGCGGCTCGCGCCCGTGAAGCCGCCCGTAAAGCCCGTGAAATGACTCGCCGTAAAGGTGCGCTGGATATCGCGGGTCTGCCGGGCAAACTGGCCGACTGCCAAGAGAAGGATCCTGCTCTCTCTGAACTGTACCTGGTGGAGGGTGACTCTGCGGGTGGCTCGGCCAAGCAAGGCCGCAACCGTCGTACCCAGGCGATCTTGCCGCTGAAGGGTAAAATCCTCAACGTCGAGAAAGCGCGCTTCGACAAGATGATTTCGTCCCAGGAAGTGGGCACGCTGATCACCGCGCTGGGCTGTGGCATCGGCCGCGAAGAGTACAACATCGACAAACTGCGTTATCACAACATCATCATCATGACCGATGCTGACGTTGACGGTTCGCACATCCGTACGCTGCTGCTGACCTTCTTCTTCCGTCAGCTGCCGGAGCTGGTCGAGCGTGGCTACATCTATATTGCCCAGCCGCCGCTGTACAAGGTGAAACGAGGCAAGCAGGAGCAGTACATCAAGGACGATGAGGCCATGGAAGAGTACATGACCCAGTCGGCTCTGGAAGATGCCAGCCTGCACCTGGACGAATCGGCGCCAGCAGTTTCCGGTGTGCAGCTGGAAGCGCTGGTGAATGAGTTCCGTAGTGTCATGAAGACTCTCAAGCGCCTGTCGCGCTTGTACCCGGAAGAGCTGACTGAGCACTTCGTCTACCTGCCGGAGGTGACCCTGGAGCAGTTGGGTGACCACGCAGTGATGCAGGCCTGGCTGGCCCAGTTCCAGGCGCGTCTGAACTCCAGCCAGAAGTCTGGCCTGGCTTACAACGCCAGCCTGCGTGAAGACAAAGAGCGCAACGTGTGGCTGCCTGAAGTGGAAATTACCTCTCACGGTCTTGCCAGCTACATCACCTTCAACCGCGATTTCTTCGGCAGCAATGACTACCGTACCGTAGTCAACATTGGTGCCAAGCTTTCGAGCCTGTTGGGTGAAGGTGCGTACGTGCAGCGCGGTGAACGCCGCAAGGCAATCGTCGAGTTCAAAGAGGGCCTAGATTGGCTGATGAACGAGACCACCAAGCGCCATACGATTCAGCGATACAAAGGGCTGGGTGAGATGAACCCGGATCAACTGTGGGAAACCACCATGGACCCGACCGTTCGCCGTATGCTCAAGGTCACGATCGAAGATGCCATCGCCGCTGACCAGATCTTCAACACCCTGATGGGTGATGCGGTCGAGCCGCGTCGTGACTTCATCGAAAGTAACGCGCTGTCGGTGTCGAACCTGGACTTCTGATCAGGTGTAGGTTCACAGAAAAGCTGCACGCTTTCACAAATAGATGACCGGCCGGGCTTCAACCATGGCCCCTGTCGGTCACCATCAAGCCCGCCTTCGCGGGCTTTTTTTTGCCTGGAATTCCTGCCGGGGCGCCCTACTCCGCTCATTGGAAAATGATGCAGATGGGGGGATTTGAGGAAGTGATTTGATGGGGCGCTGGAAGTGCTGAGAGGGTCGGCGGGCGGATCTGAGCAGCAGAGAGATTGAGAGGACTTTAAAACTAATATTTGAACACCTTAATAGTTAATTAAGCGTACGTGTTAAGTATTAATTTGAACAATTTAGTATGGAAATGGAATTTGGTGGAAGTTGCCATTTTGGATTTTTTGTAGATTTCGAAGGGATGTTGGAATAAGATCTATGACCAACTTTTCCGCTTTGCACTGAAGATTTTCAGCCAAATCAGCTGTTTGAAGCGAGAGCTTCAGACCTGATCCAAATTGCTCCAGCGATCACGAAGTGGCCGTTTAGAAATAAAGAGAGCAAGCCGATTGCTTTAGATTCTGATCAGTCATGAGAGTCATGACCAATGAGAGAAAAGGAGACCTGAAAATGTAGAAAAACGCGATCAATCCCGAGAGGACTGACCGCGCTTAGCGAAGCAGACTTGCGTCCTCAGAACCCGCAATGTCTGCTTTTTCGAAGCGACTGTCAATCCTCTCCCATTTTTTCGACCTTAGCGAGGTTACTCGACGGCACAGTGTTGCCTGTCGAAAGGCCTCACTTCGCCCGCCCTGCGCCTTGATTTTTTGGCGCAGCGTCGGCGCTCGTTTCGAGATTTTCGGAGGTGTTTCATGACAGTACGAAAGGTGGTCACGCGGCGGTCCAACCATTACCGCGGCTACTTCCCATCGCTCAAAAATAAAAAGCCTGTGCCCTGGGAGTCCCAGCTCGAAGGCGCTCTTTTTCGGCTTCTTGAGCTGTCTCCTGCGGTCATCGGCTACGTCCCGCAGCCCAGTGAGGAACGTGTTCCATCGCTCCAGGGCTACTTCAAATATTACCCAGACGTACAGGTTTTCCTCGCGGATGGGCGCGAGTGGTGGTTTGAAGTGAAGCCTCACGACCGACTGAAGATTGCCAGCGTCAGGCAGCGACTGGATGCCGCTGAGCGCTACTTCAACGCCACTGCCCGTAACTTTTCGGTGATCACTGAAAAGTTAATTGAAGCTGAACCCCTGGCTACCAATCTTAGAAGGCTGATGTATCACCGGCGCGGTCCAGAGCTTTCGCATCAGGCGTTGGAGGAGGTAATGGCGACCTTCAACGAATGGCCGCCTATGACCGTTGCAGATCTGCTCTACGTGGTTGGTGAGGGGAAAGCCTGGCGCTTGTTAGGCCTTGGGGTGGTGGGCATTGACCTTGATAGGTCAATTGACACTGACTCCCCGGTCTTCCTGCAAGGGGGGCACCGTCATGCAAACCTTTTCCCTTAGGGTGAAATTGGTCGTCATCGTTCGTGGCGTACTGATGGTGCTTGAGAAGAGGCTTATTGACCGGAAGCTGCTCTTTTTCGATGAGCTTGGTGAGCCCACGAAGCTATCCGAGAAGGAGTTCTATGAGGCCTACGAGAAGCGCGAGATCGAGATCTCCGCTGATCAGCCATACCTTGGGAGGGTTCCGTATGTGCGGAACGTCCCTCCAGATATTTCATGCTTCCCCAAAAAACATGGAGATGAGGCATTGCGTCGACGCAAGTATCTGGACGACCTAACTAAGCGCGGTAAATACAAGCTACCGGGTGACGAAGACATGATCAAGAAGCTTAGAGATATCGCCAAAAAGATTGGGGATGCGTGCGCACCCTCGGTTTCCACTATTCGACGTTGGGCAGCCAAATACATTGGCCAGAACGTAGTAAAGCTTATCCCTCAGCATGCCAAAAAGGGTCGGGCTGCCGCGATACAGGGAGAGCTCGAAGTTATTCTTGAAGGGGTGATTAATAAAACCTACCTGCAGGATACGATTCCAGCGGTCAGCGTGGTCGTTTCAGAATTCGAGGATCAGATAAAAGAGAGGAACAAAAGTCGTTTGCCTTCGGATCAGCTCAAGATCCCAAGCGGAATGACTGTCCGAAGGTACATCGCCAAGCTGGATCCGTACCTTGTGGATAAGGAGAGGCTCGGAAAACACGCAGCAGACAAGAAGCACCGTGTTGCGGCGGGTGTCCTACGTGTCCATGAGATTTTGGAACGTTGGGAAATTGATCACACCTTGTTGGACGTCCAGCTTGTGGATGAAACCTCGGGGCTGTGCATTGGGCGCCCCTATCTGACGATCGTCCTCGACCGCTTCTCTCGAATGGTGATGGGATATTTGCTCCACCTGTCGGCGCCAAATACGGAAACCGTGCTTCGTGTGATCGAACGCTCAATCCGTCCAAAAGCCGAATTGCTGAAGCGCTTTCCGAAAGTGAGAAATGAATGGTGGGCACGTGGGCTGCCGGCTCGAATAGTCCCAGACAACGCAGCGGAATTTCACGCGGGCGATCTCATCATGGGATTCAACGAGTTGGGTATCGAGATCATGTATCCCGCTTCAAGGGCCCCTCAAAGGAAAGGTGCCGTCGAACGCTTTTTCAGCACACAGAACCTGGGGCTTATCCACAACCTCCCGGGTACCACCTTCTCGAATATCCAGCAGCGTGGCGATTACGACTCGGAGAAGAATGCATGTTTCACGCTCCCTCAATTGGAGGCGGTGGTAGTGAAATGGATCGTCGATGGTTACCACCAGACTCCTCATCGGGGGCTGGACAACAGAACACCGGCTCAAGTCTGGGGGACTAGCGAGGCGAACCATGTCATCAGCCTTCCCGTCGACCTGGACTCGTTGGAGTGCATTCTGGCCAAGCGGGCCTCGGTGAAGGTTCACCATTACGGCATCGAGGTTGCCAAAGTGGGCTACCACTCTACGGAACTTGCTGAGCTCCGTATGCGTTTGGCAGACGGAGAAAAGGTAAACGTCCGCTATCGAGACGAAGCCGGGCACGTTTGGGTTCACGACCGCTTCAGAAACTTGTTCTTCAAAGTGCCCGCCAAAGATGAGCGAATGGCCGGTAAGAGCAGGGAGGTGTGGAAGGCTGCCGAGAAAGCGCTGCGAGAAAAATATAATGAGCAGCCTAGCTTCGAGGCTACGCACAGGTGCTACCAGGAAATTATGGAAGATGCAGACGAGGCCCGCCGTTCGCAGACGCTCAGAAAACGACGCGCAGCTGCCATAGCGAAAATCGACAAGGAGGGTCGAGTGACCGAAAGCACGCCTCCACCCAAGGTACTCGCTGAAGTGGAATGGACCGGTGACTCTATTCCTAACATTCCGCCAGCAGCCTTCAAGGTCTCGGTTCGTCGCCCTGCTGGGAGTTCTAAGCCATGAACGCCATCAATCTGTACGAATGCTACGAGCATGGTGAATACAGCTTTACGCTCCGCGATCGTTTTATTCACAGCCCTCAAGTCGAGCGAGCGTTGACGCGACTAGGCGATATCCACGGCGATAGTCGGCGTACCAGAGCAAGTAAAGGGTTGCTGATCCAAGGTCCAAGCGGAGTGGGCAAGAGCACATTGGTCAAGGAGTACATTCGGTCATTGGAGGAATTGGAGAGCCATGACCCACAGAAGCGGACAGTTCTGTTCGTCGAGATGCCTTCGTCTCCAACCAAAAAGAACCTGGCAGCAGCCATTTTGGCAGAGCTGAAGGATCCCTTCGCAGAGGCACGAGGACATTCGGCAGAGGTTAAATTTGCGCGAGTAGTCCTGCTGCTGAAGAACCTTGGCGTGGAGATGTTGGTCCTCGATGAGGCGCAGCACCTGGTCGATTATCGTCGTAATGGTGCGTATGAGGCAGCAGACTGGATCAAGAGTCTGATGAATGAAACCAGTATCGCGTTTGTTCTGATTGGGCTGAAGCGCACCGAAAATCTCCTGCTAGCAAACGAGCAACTGCGACGCAGGTTTTCGGCCACGGTGGCATACGATCGCTTCACCTTCTCCGCTAATACGTCTCTTCATTTCGTGATGTTGTTGCAGGCAATCGAGGGCGAACTGCCTGTTCAAACCATCAGTTTTGTAGAGCCAGCGATGATTAAACGCTTCTACCTGGCTTCCTATGGATTGATCGACTACCTCATCAAGATTGTGGACAGGGCTGTTTGGCTGGTTCAAGTCCAGGACCTTGTCGGGATTGAACTTCCTGTGCTGGCCCAGGCTTTTGAAGACGAGGTTTGGAGCTACGCCACCGAGGATCGAAACCCCTTCAGTGCGAGCTTCAATTTCCAGCCTCTGTTCGGGAAGCGGGAGCCGTTTGAGACGTTCGAAGAGAGCAGTACCTGACGGCCAAGGGCCGGGCTTATCGGCCCGGCTCTACTCCCCTGATTTTTATGTCTTCGATTTCATGGATGTGTAGGAATGTTTGGTCTTTTAATCAACCCACGACCACACCAAGACGAAAGTCTTTTGGGGTACCTGCAGCGCCTGGCGAAAGCCAACGGATTACCCAGAAAGGAACTGCTCACCGCCTTTGCACGAGCCGACGAGACCGATGTTGCGGACTGGCTGCAGATGATGGAAGGACCACTGAGCTGGCCTGCGGTATCTGCTGAGTTTCGTGATCCAAGGCCCAAGGGGGTCAAGTTATGGACGACTCATCACGCTCGTTACTGTCCGATCTGTTTGGGCGAAGCCGGTTATTGGAGAGAAAGCTGGGGCTTGACCCTGGTTACGACGTGTTCTGTCCACGGCACTGAACTCCACGGGCGGTGCCCCAACTGTCTGAAGGAAACCGATCCAAGCGCAATGAGTGCGAATAGTTGCCAAGCGTGTGGCACCTCATTGAGTGGGACCAATTTTGAGATCGCGCCGGCGAGTGATACGGCCGCCTGGCTCACCTCTGGCTTTGAAGATAGGTTTTACGCCGACTCGTTGCCAGCTGACGCGGGATTGGCGGCCCTCACCTACGAACAGTTTCACGAGTTGTCATCGCGTCTCGCTGTCAGAAGTTTGCCTACGGAAAGAACCCAGCCGCTGAAGGTTGCTGATTCGGGTTCGCTAGAGATATCGCGGCTTATGGCAAACGCGGCGGGCGTGGTTCTCATGAACTGGCCTCTCGCATTCAGAGAACTGCTGAGTGGCCTCAAGGCAGTCCATTCCGATAACGAACATTGGACGCTCAGCAGATCGTTCGGCCCGATATACCACGACATCCACCGTGATCTGGATGACTCTTGTTTTGACTTTCTTCGTCGAGAGTTCGAATCATTTCTGCAGCATGCGTGGGAAGCACCGTTAGCGAAGCGAAATCGCAATTTGAGTGAGGAGACGATTGAGAGACATCGTTGGGTGTCGTTCGATTCTGCTGCTGAAGCTTGTGGTCTCGGGGTATCAGTCATAAAACGCCTTCATCAGGAGGGACAAATCGCCTATCGGGAGAAGGTCCATGAAGATCGAGTCTTTACGGTCGTGGACCTGGATCATTTGAAGGCAATCTCGCAGCATCTCCAGGGCGTGGCTGATATGAAAGAAACCTCGACTTTGCTAAGCCTCTGTCGCAATCGGGTTAGGCAGCTGCTAGCTGGTGGTACCCTCCAGTTCTTTGGTGGAGAACCGCGCCCAGGCGAAAGGTGGCTGATTGACTGCCGCTCGATCAACGAATTGATTGATGAGAAGCTGCCTACCAGCTCTGACCAGAGCCTGGTGTCGATCAACTACTTGGCCAAGCATTCTCTGCCCAAGGGGGGTGGGTTGGTCGAGTTGGTTCAGGCAATACGTGCAGGTGAACTTCGCGCTTACGGCCCAGCTGAGAATGGCTCGGTTGCGGTAGGGGCGTGGTTACTCAAGCCGCAAGATTTTGCAGCGTGGCAACAAGCCCGAGCTGAGAACAAGAGTCCGGTCTTTCCCGGCCTGTCGGTAGTCAAGGCTGCTGCGCTGTTAGGCGTCAAAGAACAATGCGCATACGCGTTCGTTCGACTGGGTCTGCTATGGAGCACTGCTGTCGAACGAGGCCGGCGTACGCAATTGATGGTTAAGCCTCAAGCCATCGACAGATTCAGGCGTGGCTATATCTTGGGACCGGAGATTGCGGTGTATTTGGGGAAGTCGACCAGGGAGGCGTTCAAGCACCTTTGGGAGGCCAGGTTTCGCCCCGTTGCGGGGCCATCCATTCCAAACGCGGCTTGCCGGCAGTACGTTTGGGTAAGAAGCAAAAAGCTGATCGATTACCTCGCAAGTGAAGCCGCCCAGATCGACGATCCTGAAGCCATCACGTTTTTATCCACACCGATCGCTCAGCCTCGTGATTGCCGATTCAGGCATGTGGGATCAAGATAGTTAGCACGCTTTCTTTCTTGATTGCTAAAATCATCGAACCCATTTTGGAGAATCTTATGTCCCGTCTCGCTGAATTCCGCCTGCTCGAACAACAGCTCGCAGCCCAACTGGCGGAGCTGGAAGCGCTGAAAAATGACTCTGCCCTGAAGCAGGAAATGGAATTTGAAACGAAGCTGCGCAGTTTGCTCAACGAGTATGGCTACGGCCTGCGCCAAGTGGTGCTGATCCTCGATCCGCAAGCGGTGGCTTCCACTGATATGGCCCCAAAAACCTCTCGGAAACCACGCGAAGTGAAGGTCTACAAGAATCCACACAGCGGAGAGGTTGTTGAGACCAAGGGTGGTAATCAGCGTACGCTTAAGGCCTGGAAAAACGAGTATGGCGCTGAGGTAGTCGAGTCTTGGCTCGCCAATTGATTGCACTGCAGGCGGCTTCTGGCACGAGATGAATCGTGGTGCGCCCCGAATGCAAATTCCCATTCTGGGGCGTGACGAAATTTTCTGCGGGTGGTGGTGACACACAGTTTATGCGCATTAAATAGAGGTCCACTTCAAAAAATGGACTCTCCAAAATGCGGAATGCTCTCGTCTCAATCTCAGTGAACACCATCGCAAGCCTCCTGACTGCGCTTGTGCTTCACTGGATCACCCCTCCTCTTTCCGACCTCTCCATTCAGCCAATCACGGCCTCAAACTCTGGATCCAAGAGCTCTTCGTGCTCTTCGTAGATGAGAAATCTGGACCAGACAGCACGTTTCTGAACCACCCCATCAGAGCAAGCGTTCCCCTGGATTGAGCTATCTGGTGACGATTCGTTGAGTTTCTTCTCACTGCTAGGAAGAGCTCTGATTAAAAATTCGTGCTTCCTCAGAGGCTTAGCGATGGTGTCTGTAGAGGCTTTTCTGGAATGACGAGTAAGCTCCTGATGGAGGCGTTTTCTGCACTCCATTCCTCACGGGGACCGCTTGTCAAATCGAAAGGCCCTGCTATACAGTTCTTGTCAAAGGATTTGTCAAATGATGTAGAATCCGGTCCCTCGTTGGGGAGCGGTGGAGGAGTTAACATGTCAGAACGCGAAGGGGTCTTAGCAAGGGCGCCGCTTATCTATGCGTTGAGCGTAATCAGATTTGCCCCGATTCTTAAGCTGCCAAAGCTGATCCCAGACATTCAGCACACGATCCGTCAGAGCCTCCCGGGCTTCTTCCAGATGGTCAAGGGCGTGCCGCCTGGAGTGATGCACAGCGGAGAACCGAATTCTTGGGCGTTCCTTAATCGGGATGCTGACTACGCGTGCGTGCTGGCCATGGATCACATGATCCTGCAAAGCACAAATTATCTTCATTTTGATAACCACTTAGCGCTTTTCCGTGAGTGCATTGAGGCGCTGGTAGGGCAAGCAGGTGCATTGGATATCACCGCTATCGGGATGCGGTACGTCGATAAAATTGAACCAGCTGAAGGTGAGACCCTAGCCGACTACCTTCCGGAAGCCATGCTCCCACTTAAATGCGATGAGCTAGCGGCGCATGGGAAAGTCCCCAAGGAGCAGCTTGGAATCTCTACTACCACCTACCATCTAGATCCGGAGTATCTGCACATCAGATGCTGGCGGCAGACTGGTATGTGGATACCGGAAGATTTGGTCGAGCCGGCCATGGTTTTCGAAATTGCTAAGCAATCGAGGAATTCATCCAAGCATGGTGCTCCTCTGCAAGGTGCATTTGTGCCTGTTAGCGAAAATGGTGCTCTTCTCGATACGGATGCGCATTGGCCGCTGCAGTTAGCCGAACGACTGGGAACCGAGGAGATCTGCACGAGACTCGACGGTTTGCATAAGACTGCTAACTTTGCTTTTAGGACAGTCGCGAAAGATCATGCCTTTGAGGTTTGGGGGAAGGCGAAATGACTACAGCAATGAATGGGCAATGGATTGATCCTACCGGGGCTGCTGTAAGCAGATCTTCTACTTGGGAAAACCCTGAAATTGCTCCGCGTGTAGGTAGCACGACAGCAAACCCTGTATTGGCGATTGCTTTCACAGCGATGCTGGCCGTTTCGGTAGTAGTCGCTCCTGGGACTGCCTCCCTGCCCTATCCACAACTTATCGGCTCAGCAGGCATGAGCTTTCATGGCGTGCATGCTGGTGCCTGGACCGAGGTGGACACCAGCCAGGATGCCAATGTTACCGAAGACGTAGCGCCGGCCTTAATCGAGGAGCTTAGGAGCGACTTCAAGTTGTCAGATAGCTCCATCGCGCAGATCTTCAACGTGTCTCGTCAGACCGTGTACAATTGGCGGACTGGAAAAACCGCCACTGGTTTTCCCGAGAGGCTTGCGGCTTTAACTGAGGCGTTGCGCCAAGTTAACGCCGAAGAAGCGCAGTATCTGCATCGGGTGCTTTTCTATCCAACCGCCGATGGCCGCCTGATTCAGGATGCGCTTTCGGATGAAGCGTGGAATCGAAATGGCGCTAAAGGTGTGTACGGAATGGTTGCGGAGTTGGCTGGCAAGGCGCAGCAGCTACGTGATAGGGACCTCAAAACCATCGCCAGGTTAGAAAAATCGGGCGGTTCGAATTTGGTTTGATTATGGCTGATACACCTGAGCAAGAGATCGTAAGTGCCATTAGCGCTTCTGGTTGGCTGCAAGGAGATACCGTCTCAGGTGACGCCTTGATTGAACACATATCCGAGGAGGTCCTGAAAGGCCAATTCGAGGGGGTGGCTCCAGCTTATTGGATGTTGGCCTCCCATTCCTGCACGGTGCATGCACGCAACCTTTGTGATGCGCCGTGGATAGAGTGGATTGCCGTTAAGGTAAAGAAAAAGGCCTTCGATAAGCAGCTGCACGCCCTCAATCCACGTACGCTGCACCTGCAGCACGCGGAAAAGCAGGTTATGGAGCTCAAGATTCACAAGCGTGTGTGGACCAAGAGAGCCGTGCTTCCGACGCTCCACCGAAATCCGGTAATCACGCTGAGCGAAGAAAACGGTCAGTATTTCTCATACTGGATGTCCCACCATTACAACCGTATTGCGATGCCGGACGAGTTGGTCAACCGCCTGAAGGCAGACCAAGGTGACGACGGCATGAAGGGCATCGCCGTGCTTGTCGACGATTTCCTCCATCAGAACAACCAATTTTTCGCTAGTGCTTGGGTTTCCTTCAACCCCAAGGGCGAGATTCGCGACCCGGCTGAGCCCTACGAGGTGGTGTTCCGGTTTTTGACCAAACGAGAGCACGCCAGGCGCGCAAATGAGCTGCACGACCAGCTGAATGAATTGCTCGGGGTGGCCAGAAATCTCAACGATGGGCTGTACTTCGGTGGAGCAGACGTCACGGTGCTCCAAGACTTTACCATGCTCGATGCGGAAGACTTCGTGCGGTACAACCTTCACGACTGGCTCAGTGTTGGGGATACCGATGAAGATGAAGAAGGTGCCGATGATGCTGACTGAGCTGCTATCGGCCTCCCCTTTAGGATCTGGGTTTGACCTTAGCTGACCGGCTGCTCTACAAACCAATTGATTTTCTCCGGAGCCGGTGTCACTGTCGCTCCAAGAATAGCCCCCACGCCTCGGGCAGGTCCCAGACCTGTACTGCGCACCAGGGGGTTAGTTGTTTCTAGG